>DAOVYR010000001.1 GCA_030635525.1 Candidatus Nanohalarchaeota archaeon
AAAATATATAAATCAACAACCCCAATATCATGTATAACATAACTTAACAACAAAAAAAGGTCTTAAACATGCCAGCAGCAGAATCAACAGGTCCATCACCCATAGAGATTATGCTCGGCAACATGAACCGCCTCGACTTTTTCGATTTTTTCTTAGTATGGATCCTCTTCTTTGCAATAATCTACGCAATCCTCAAAAAAGCAGAATTCTCAGACGAACTATCAGTAAACGCAGTAATCGCCTTCGTAATGTCCTTCTTCATAATCAACTACACACCCGTTGGCATGACCTTAGGCACATTCTTCTCAACACTCTTCGGTCTCACCGCCGTAATAATCGCAGGACTTTTAGTAGGAATCCTGTTCTTAGGTATGGCCGGCATCAAGCTCGACGAAGTCCTCGGCAAAGGCAACAAAACCGCCATAGCAGTCCTGTTAGGATTCCTTGCCATAATAACCTTCATAAGTGTCGGCGGCCTGAGCTTCTTCAACATAGAAAGCGACATCGTAATAACACTATTCATGATTCTTTTAATGCTCTTTGCCGTAATGTTCATAGCAAAAGGCGAAGAAAGCAAATAAAAACCAGCAGAAATTTAGAAAGTACCCTCAAACCCGCTCATCATCATCCGATTCATCAAAAACATCCGTATCTTCCACTTTATGAGAACCAGTCTTATTCTTGTCCTTTCCACTTATACCTGCACCTGTATGAGCGGACACTTCCTTATGAGCATCATCATCATCCCGCGAATCATGCTTGTCATCACCCAATGCATCACCAAAAATATCATCATGCTCATGCTTCTTACCCTTCTCCACATGCTCATCCTCAACTTTAGCATCCGGCGCATCAAACGTCCTTTCACCGCGCACGTGCCCTGCATCAACATCCCCCAGATGACCCGACACAAACTCCTTAACCTCCCTCACACTATCCACAAGATTAGGCACAATATCCTTAAACGCCCTCTCAAGCCCCGCAACCCTCGGTTCCATATCAATAATCTTAGTAGAATTGTCCTTGATCCCCTCATGCGCAGACCCCATCTCCTTTCGCCTCGCATCCTCCTTCTCCTGCGAATCAGACTTAAACTCACCAATGATCTGCTGGATGCCCTTAATCTGGGCACCGATCTCCTTCATCTCTGATCTGAGTGAATTCACCCGCTCATTCACAACCGACTCAACAATCTCATAAATATTCTCTCTCTCCTGATCACTGATCTTCGCCTGCTGCCCGGAACCGTCATCCTCGGGCATACTTATCCCCGCCGGCCTTCCTTCCCCCCCCATAGGAGACATATTAGTAGAATCAGTAAAATCATGTGGCCTCTTCGAAAAATCCATTTCCTGCCTATCTGCACTCATCAGATCCTGATCCAGATACTGCTCCTGTGCAGACCCCATATCCATACCCTGCGCTCCGCCAAATGCCTGTCCCGGCGGCGGTCCCGCCATCGGCGGTGGCGCACCAGTAACCTCATTTCGCACAGACTCATTCAGCGCATCATCAATCTCCTTAAAACTATACCCTTCATCCTTAAGAGAGCGAATAATATCAGACTCCGCAAGCCCCTTAGCACTAAGCTCATTAATCACAATATGCGGATCCCGCCTGTCACCCTGTGCCTGCCCCGCTGCCTGCTTCTTCTTCTTTGTAAGCCGCCCAAACAACTTAAACTTCATAGCCTCTCCTCAATTAACTCTTCAACCTCTTTCCTGGTCACGAACTTCGTCGTAATCGGATTGATCAGATCAAGATAATTCTCAAGCTCCTTAAACTCCCTTCGCGGCACCATCTCCTTGATCTCGCGGTGAATCTTATCAATATCAACCTCCATATTCGCAAGCCGGTCAAGTATCTGCTTAATCGTACATTTAGTAGACGTCTCATCATCAATAATCGTCTTCTTCTGCTTAATAGACTCCGTCTGCAGTGAATTCAACTGCTCCTTAAGATTCCTTATATTCTCCTCAAGCTCACGCACCCTCTTACTGTTATCATTTACACGACCGACAACATTATTCAGCATCACATTCATAGCAGGCATATACACTAATTATGTTCCGCCTAATATATATGTTTAATCATATCACCTGCCCAAAAAAACTCATCACCCGCACTCAGGATAATCATCCGCCATATAATCCGCACCAGTAGTACTCACAGCACCAACAAACAAATTAACCCTCCACTCAAGCGCCTCCATACCGACCGCACCAGACCCCTCACGGCACACAAGAGTAAAATCCACATCAGTATCATATATCAACCCGAAACTCAATCCGCAGCATGTCTCACAGATCTCTTCCTCCTCCTCTTCATCCACGTACCCCCATTCATCCGCAACAGGCACCTCATACTTCTCGCCGGACACAACACAATACTCCCCCTAATCAGGATCAACTTCACAATCCGGCCTTTCACAAACAGACTCACTTGACACCCCATTGCATATTTTAGCAGTACCCCTGACCGCGCACCTGTCCCTCAAACAACTTGCGCACGACTCACTGCAGCACCCCTCCGACTCATAACTGCGCCTCTTTTCATTAACAATAACCGGCTCCCTTATAGAAATACACTTAATCACCGCATCACAACTCACATTCTCTCCTCCAAAATACATTCCGTCATAAACCAAAGTCCTGACAGCTTCATCCACAGCACTTCTCACAACATACTTCATCCTCTCCTCCCAGCATGGAAAAATCATCTCTGCCACCGTATCGGCATCAGGACAATATGGTCCGCTGCACGAGCAGGACTCAAAACTCAACCCCAAAGGCAAAATCGCACCATCATTCAGCTTCCTCTCAATATTCTTCCGGACAACATCATCCAAAACCCACTCCTTCAATATCTCATAATCATACCGGAAATGATTTACCCCCAAATCCTTCTCAACCACCACATCCTCATTGCTCACAAAAGAACTCCCGTCACTCATCCTGACATTCAGCCCACTGCCTCTGGCAACAATCTCCTTCTTATCATCAGAAAATTCAGTATTCACGCAATCCATCCTGCCCACACTCAAAAAGTCAACCACATCTCCTTCATCTTCAATCAAAGAAATATACGAATTCACAATATCCATAGTCTCATCATTAACCTCCGAAAGAACATCGGAAAAACCAGGCACCTGCGGGACAACACACTGCCAATACCTAACCTCATCATTATCCCATCCCCCTTTTACCGCAACAGCACCCAAAGCATGACTGCCCGAAAGTCCAAGAGCCATTTCCACGTAAGAAAGAACCTTATAAGACTCCTCATTCAGCCTCGAAAAAACAAGAGTCTCAGTAGAACTGATCTTTTCACTAATACCCATATTAGCATTATACTGCATCCATATAAGACCTGCAATAGCAAGCCCTATAATTATAAAACCCATAACAGCTACACTTACACCCTTCATATCAATCATCCATAGACTTCTCATTCACCATACATACAGGTACGCAATCGCATTTTCCCTGCTGTCCGCTATCGGAACAACAACCCTGTGCACCATAACATCAACATCATCACTCGGCACACTATTGAGTTCAAACGACTTAACACCATCCCTCTCAACAAAAAAATAATAATTATAGTCTGGCAAAGTCCGGTCAAGATACTGCCTGACAACATCCATCGCATCTACCCTGGCACCGCCCGCCTGATACATCCAATCACTGGATTCATCACCGAACCGCTGCGATTCACCAATAACCCCTGCAACCGTACTATGAGCGCCATCAACATAATACATATTCACAAGCGCAATCTCCGCATACTTATACTTCTGCTGCTTCGCAATCATCTTCGAAGATTCAATCTTCTGGTTCTGCGTAACAAAAAAGAAATACAAAAAAACCACCGAAACAAGCATAATCACAGCCATGATATTCAGCATTGACTCCTGCCCCTTTCTTCTAAAGCTCCGCCCCCCGCACAAACACTTCATAAAAACACACATCAATTAACAACTCTCAACAGTTTCTTATCATGATTATATTTAAAAACAATATACTGAAGCCCTGCCTCAATCTGCATGAACTCAATATTATTGAAACTCAAAACCTTGCAAAAATCACCCGCGTACGTCCTAAGGCAGATGCTCTTCCTGCCATCCGCATCAGCCATCACAACCGGATAATCCAGCCTGATAGTCATAGAAGCACTCACATGCTTATCCATCTCAGACCCTGTCCTATACACCTTCTCAACCATCCCGACAACAGAGTCAAGATCGCCCTGCCTTAAATTCAGATTAAGCTCCCCCGCATTTACAGAACCGTCTTCATATTTAATCGCAACAGGCATAGTGATCCCGAATTCATGCTTTAATCCATACACCCCCGAATCCTCTGCCTCTCCAAGCCGCCACGAACTCTCGTTTGGCGAATCAATATCCCTGACAGTCGCACTCCACCCCAGTCTCTCATCCCGCGTACAGGGCGCCTCATTATTAACAAAATCCTCATTAAGCGCATCAAGCATACGCGCACTCACAAGATAAGGATATCTGGTAGAATCACATGAAATGCAATCTATAACCTCATCAAACACAGGAATCGCCTTTGACTTAAAATCATATTCCTCTGCTTCCTGGGCAATACTAACATTCACCTCCAGAGTCTTTATCACAAAAATCGCAAATATACTTATAAGTATGATTAACATTATCGGCTGCGTAAATATATTTATCTGCCCCTTATTCTGTTGCTCCCTAATCATCACTGCCCTCACAATCCTTGCATTTAGGGTCGCACACATCAAACAATCTGCACCCTTTATCGCATACTTCATCATCAATATTACATATTCCCGGGCACGTACCCTCCTTGAGCTCAATAATGCCCGATGTTTTGCGTATGCATATTGCCTGTGAATTCTCTATATCCGCATCCCTGACATCTTCCGAAAGAATAACAGACACCGCATCTCTCGTCGGGTATTTTATAGAAAGTCTCCGCTCATCAACAGTCAGCCTATATGTTCTGGCAGAGATATCATACAGATACTCAACATTATCATGTTTGGACAAATAAACCATGCTTATCTTCGACTTCAATTCACCTGCAAACTCCCTTTCAGATGTAGCGAACACATTGCTTATCTGGTAAATCACAAGATTATAAAACGACGCAAAAAACAATATCGACGCAATTAAGCCTCCAATAAAAAGAACAGACTCCACAGTAACAGACGCTCCCTTTCGCCTCATCCTACAGTGCGCAACCATAACTAATTTATGTCCGTCCTGCAATATAAAGTTTGACAAGAAAATCAAAAATAAGCAAAAAAGCGCACAACCACTATACAAACCAATTTATACATGTTTCAGATATATACTCGCTGTCGTGTCCTATATCTTAGGGATTGAGAGACAGGGGAACGGATTCATTTTGTTTCTTCCCCCTACAGTCACTAAAACCTAATAATAACTCCACTCAAAATACCCGTCACCGTCAAAATCATCGCATGTGCCCCTTGAAAGATCATAGCACAATCCCAGGCAGCACACCGCATTATCTATTGAGAGCACATCGCAATCCGCATTGCTCTTGCACGGGGGTAGAGGAATAGCATCTATATTTCCAAAAGAGAAACTCTCAGTAAAATCCTTTGTCGGCAGGCATCCCACTTCATCCGCGAAGTAATCTACCTGTACCTTCAACTCACTCATATCCGTTGCTGTGGTCTCGATAATGATCTCAGACGTCTCACCGCCAAAAAGACTCTGCGGCGCATAAAGTATTTCATATTCCGGCGCATTCAGGCTGACAGTATCAATATGCGCAAGCATATCGCCTGTGTTCTCGACCATCACGCGCAGGTAAAGCGGCGCACCCTCATACAAAGTAGGCTGATAATAAGATCTCTTTATCTCAATATCCGGTCCCCTCTCACCGAGAGCAGGGTCGACTTCAGTCAATGTCATAGAATGGCTTGCACCGAACATCGACATTTCAAAATACTCATAAATCCAGTTCATGTCACTGAAATGATTGCCTCCGGTTCCGCTAAATCCAATCCTTGGATTATTTTCTTCATTTCCATATATTAATGGTTTAAACGTAGGCAGATAATTATATGCAATAGAAGGAACAGCGAATTTATCACCCCAGTTTGTGGAAGATAGACTGTCAAAATACATCATGCATATGGGATTTGTATCTACCTGATAGACCGACTCATCTTCGCTTTCACTTTCATCTAAAGGCGTCATTTCATCCTGGCAGCAGAGGAGCGAAAGATAAGCACTCCATACTCCATAATTACTGTCGACAGGAGTGCGATATACGACAATATCCTCCCTGTTTACAGCATCATTATCAACAACATAAGTATCTGGCAGTGTGTCGCTCATAGTCGGTCTGTAGTTATTAGGATAACTGTTTACCTTATGCCATTCAATAAGGTCTGTCAACATGCTTTCCAATTCTGGACAACTCAACCACTGTATAGGCGGCGTATCTTCAGGTCCTCCTTTTGAGAACCATTCACCCGATTTCGTATCTGCAAACGTATTCAACTCATCGCCCTTGCAGAATGTGTCTCCGTCTTTTAATACATAACCTCTGTCAACAATCTGGAGCGACGAATATAGATTAATTGCCGTGTGAGTAATAAAAGGACCGTAACAGACAGGGCAATAGGAACTGGTGGTTCCTTCTTTTCTACATCCGTGCCCATCAATAATATCCTCCTCCAGTTCACCTAGGCTGTATCTCACGATATCCAATGCCTCAACATTCTCGCTCACTGCAGTCAATGCTTCGGGGTCAGTGATATTAAGCCCCCTCGACTGGATATGATTCACATACCCGCTTGCCATTGACACAATCATAAAAAAGCATATCATTGCCATACCAATAATAATTGATTTTTTTGTAATTTTCATGAATCTTCCCCTCCTTCTTTTTTATTTCTGCGCGCCTGCACAAGCAAAAACGCAGCGATCAAAAAAGTTATAGAAAAAATCACGACTAATGCCCTGACTGAATTGAATGAACCCTCCCCGTCAGGTACTTTCGGCTCGACACCAGCGTCTCCGGCTGCAAGCGCAATTGAAGTTTCAGCTGACAGATCGTGATTCGTTTCTCTTGCGACAATCTTGTATGACCCTTCAGCACCATAAATCTTGATGCTTTCATAAAATGTGCCGTCAATATTCTGGTCTTTGACGCGATGGATGATATCTCCGTCAGGATTCATTATATAGGCAAGTATATTCCCTCTCAGGTTATTGTTCTCATCATCTTTGAATGTGACCGTATAACGGAGTGTATCACCCTGCTTGTACAGGGATTTATCAGTATCTACATTCAGGGTCTTCTCAGTATTTTTGAATTTGGAATAATCATATATCAGTGTAATCTCATCAGCCATATTATCATTCTTATCATAAAGGCGCATCTTCAATGTCAAATAATTCGCGCTCTCTTTTGGCACAAACTCCCAGTTGACACCCATCGGGTCAGCGCTGATTATCCTCGTGTCCATTACATCAGTATATATTGTATTTCCGCTCTTGTCCCTGATCTCTACAGTGCCATGACCTTCAAATGTGCTTGAGTGATCTGCCGTATTTGAGACGCAGGCAAATACAGTTGTCTTTTCACCTGTCTCAAGCGGGAATCTGTCAATGCCAAGATACCCGATACCTCCTTTGGAACCCCCTACAGCGAGTCTCATCTTGAGTATTGATTTCTCATCCGCGCTCGTGGCAACGAATTTAATCTCATATGCGCCTGTTTTAAGCGCAGGTAGATCATACATGATATCTTCCACACCATTTGCTTCAAGAACAATTATCTTTTCCAGAGAATATTCTGCAATAGGTCTTTCAGTAACATCATCCCAGTCATATACATTCATTTTCAGTGTGACTTGCTTCTTTGCAGTGCCCTCATTTACCAGCTTTGTCTTGATACTGAGCGGCGTCGATGCATCAAAAGACGGGGAATTGGTCCCGAATGTATATTTATTATCATTGATAGTTGTGGATTCTTTATCAAGATATATGCGCGACACAGCATCTGCATTTTTCACATTGAACGTAGTCATTTCTCCCGGCACCCCCGGCGGTCCGTATGGAAGCATGCTTATCCCTACAAGATTGAACTTTTCACCTACAATGAAATATGTTTTCACCGTATATTTTCCGCCCTTTGCACCGCTAGGTACTTTCCATTTGAAATAGAACGGAATCTTATCATCCCTATAGAGGCTGATATCATCTTCTGAGATAAATTCATCAACCATGTGCTCTATATCCTCAGGGCCGTCATAGAATATCTGCACCCTCACTTTACCCTCGACAATAGGCGCATCCATGTGGCTCAAAAGATTATAAAAGACACGGACCTCGTCACCAGGGGCATAACTCACCTTCTCCGGATGCAGGTCATTGAATTCAAGCCCGCTCTGGAACTTATAGTACTTGAAACAGTCAGCATTTTCACTTGCAGCAAAAGCATGACTCGGCATGCACAAAATCAAAGCCACCATAATTGATATAATTATCTTTTTCATTAACATCACCTTTTAGTTACTGTATAATATATTTTAACTTATATATAAAACTAACACATTATCTTCGCAGCAGCACGAAACTCAAACCCTTCAATCCCATTCATAAGCGGTACTTCAGCATAATTTGTAGTTGACATGACCCCGCACCCGCAATAGCACCCGCTCTCATCAAAATGAAGTTCTTCACGAATTGCCGAAAGAATCTTATTCGCCGCTACCTCTTGAGGCACATTGATCTCCTGCTTGATACCCTGCGCCTCTTTAAACTCCGCATCAGGCATGCTCGAATAATCCGTCGTCAAAAACAACTTCCCCCCGGAATCCACATAATCCCGAACAGCATTAATTTCTGCATCAGACCACAGCCTGACATCCTCGCAGATAACCTCCCCGCTCCTCGAAACCCCGTATATGTCCTCACCCGAGCACCATCCCGGCCTGAAAATCCACACCTGCCCATAACTGCCAAGCAACGCAGGCGTTATTTCAGCATCATGCCTGAAATCATCAACAGTAATACTCTGTGCTTTAATACTATCAGTCAACTCCTCAAAATTCGCCAAATTCGGATCCATCTTATTATCCTCCCATATAATAAGCATGGTATCATCCACCCCCAAAAGATTATTGAAATACCCCGCCACATTAGCCGCAAAATCAACCGTGGCCTTTGGCACATTGCATACACTTGAAGTACCCGCATGATTGCAAAAAGGCGTAGTATCCCCAAGCAAAACCATCTCATCCTCAACCATCACACACGTTGGCTGTCTGTTGCACCCCATAAGCACAGTATAATTGCACCTTGAAAAGACGCAGCCCGTCTCTGACACTGTCGCTTCAATATCATCCGCAAGCACCGAAACACCGCACTCATTTTTCACAAAATAAGTAGGAAACGTAGTATATGTCGGCTTCTTCAAAATCTTATCCGCAAGCGACAAAACAGTCTTCTTCTGCCCGAAATAACTCATCTCAATCTCGCACTTCAACCTTCGGCACGTCAGCCTGTCCTCCCTCAACTTCATGCACAAGTAACTCCCGACAAACGTCTCATGCTTCTCCACCTTTTCATCAAACTCTTCCGGGAACACCTTATCATCATTCGCAATATAAAGACCCTCGACAATATCCGGGATACTGATATCATAGAAATCCTCCTCACCCTCGCTGGCCGTACACAATGTATTAGTGCGCGTATATATTTCAGAAAACTGCTGTTTCGCATCTTGTCGCGCATTCTCCATAAAAACCTTACTAAGCATACTCGTAAATGTCCCGATAACCAGAAGCCCGATAATCAGCCCTGAAATCACCCAGTTCCACGCAAACGCCTTTCTTTGACTATTCATATTACTGCCCTAAATCAGACTTTCACATTGCCGGCAATTCCTCGACTCTCTCATCTTCATAGACCCCGACTTTCGACGGCCATTCCTGACCATCAATTGTGACCTCAAACAAAAGGATTGGAACATCATCCCACTTCCATGGCCCCCTGGCATTCATAGAAACCACGGTCTTCCCCTCGGACTCATAGTGGCTCTCAATCAACTCTCTTGCCCTCTCTTCACTAAGCGACAACTCTATTAACTCACACTTCTTAGTATCTGTATTGCATTCCTCAGAAGGATTAGTACAAAAGCAGTCAATGCAGCAGGTATATGGCTCCTCTGGTGACTCGCACCTGCCATCTCCGCATACGGGCTTAACACATATTTTCTCAGTAGGCGAACAGCGCATCCCCGTTCCACACCTGCAATCCTTGCAGTCAAAACAATTCTCAGACGCATCACAAACCCCGTCTCCGCACTCAGGCCCTTCAGGCTCTATTTCCTTTTCTACACACTTCTTCTCAAAAGAACATTCCTCATCTGCTTTGCATCCGCAGTCTTTCACGCAGTCCGCGCAATTCTCAGTCTTATCACACTTCCCGTCACCGCAAACTATTTTCGGATCCACCGGCGGATTATCACCAGAAGGACCATTATCGCCGGAATCTCCACCCATAAAAGAAAATATTGCAACAATAAGAACAATCACAACAGCAAGCCCTCCAACAAGAAATAACACTTTCTTCTTATCAATCTCTGCGCCAGCATCCTCTGTTTGATATTGCCCCGCACCTTCATCTGCACTATATTGATTAATCACATAAATCACCATTTTGACTTGATTTTTAATGTAGGATCTCCCATCAGATAGTTGATATGATATTGATAAGTATGCCCGCCACCGCACTCACATCCATAGCTGGAAGGATACCCGAAAAACGCATTCTTCCCTTTCATATAAGCATTTCCTATCCTTGTCCCCACACTGAACCTTGTAGCAACTTCTGTATATAGTGAACCAATACAGCAGTCACCCCCGGGTCGCCCGGCGCATGGCATAAAATTACCATAATTATTATCAGAACTCCCCAAAAACACAGCTCCGCCATTCTTTAAGTATGTCATCGCAATAGAATTTGATGTTGTGCTTTTCATTGTTAAATGCCCTCCGCCGCAAGCCATACTCATCCACAACGCATCTGACAGGTCAAGACTATTGAAACTGGCAGGATTTGCATTAACAGAGCCTCCATGAAGCATATCTGTCACACTCGGTCCCGGCCCGTGCGCAAGCACAATCACAAAATCCTTTCCACTTGTCTGGGCAAGATCAATATTTCCACAAATGCCATCGCATGGCGAATCCCCCCATACATCCTGGCATGTGCATATCCCGGAGTTCCAGTCTCTTGCATCATATCCCCCGCAACCGTATGTCGCAGAGCCCATAATCGGCGATGCATGTGAATTAAGGACAATCCCTCCGGTCTTGTGCAGGTTTATTGCAGTATCTAGTGTATTCAGTATTACATCTATATCCCCGCTATTCGGTGCAGGCATTCTCCCGACAGGAATGTCCACCATATAATTACCATCACCATCAATGTCACCATAAGGGTCATCCGAGCCCCACTTAGAACCAACCGGGGCCTGCGGGAAATTAGCATATCCGCCGATAATAATCAAATATTTCGTTTCCATTTTTACTATTAATCCCTCAAGAACCAGATCAATATCCGTCCAGCTGCCTGTATTCGTAACATGCCCGTTAGGCGACATCACAGTATCCATCATATCTTCATCATCAATATAAAAAAACGACCCATCAAGCCCGTCAACAGCAAGTGCCTCAATAAACAGGTTAATCTTATCCTCAAGATCGGCAATCTGCCCTTCAGAATACACACTTTCAAGATTACCCTTAAGCGCAACAATCAACACCTCGCCCCCAAGCTTGCACTCAGTCCCGTTCCATCTCTCTCCCGCAGGACAGCAATGCTTATCTCCCACAGGCCCGTTGCACACAAGCTTCTCAGGCGCATCAGAACACTCAGGCTGGCACGAACAATTCTCCCCCTCAATCTTATTCAAAACCAGCTCAGCGCACCCGCTCATATCCGCATTGACCGCATCAGGACAGCAAAAAAAGTCAGTACCCATATCACCGCAATCACCATCCACCGGACAGTCATCCGTACACGTCTCACAATTCTCCCCTATACCGCACTTACTATTCCCGCAGCATTCAGTCAGGTCAAACCAGTCAGTAAACCCGGTAGGACAATCCGGGTCCTTATCAAGAAAAGTACAATCAAAAGAACAGAACCCATTGCAGATTCCGTCACATTCATAACAGTCAGTATCATTAAGCCCGCTTGGGTTCCCGGGGTATGTCGTAGAATTGCAGTCAAAATCACAGTGATGATTTGCAGGAGCGCAATCAGGATCACACCTGCCATCTCTCACACCCTGCGAATCCGGGTCACATATTCCATCCGTATTAAAAACATCAACGCAATCCGGGTCATAGGCCCTCTTAGGATCAAGATCATCATTATAGCAGTCAAGATCGCATATCCCGTCAAGATCCCCTGCATCCACAACATAATTATCATTTTGGTCAACACAATCAATATCGCACTGCACATCCTCTCTTGCATCAGGAACATAACACAAAGGGTCGCACACATGCTCCTCTTCATAAGAGCATATCGCATCGCACTTATCATCATAAGGGTCGCACCCCTCCATACCCACCTCGATAATAATATCCTTAGGACTCCCCGAAGTCCATATCTGCAGGTAGTCACCCATCTTCACAGGAAAATCACCATCATTCCCGTAAACAAGAATAGCACCTGCGCCAATAGGCGACGGCGCCCCGCTGCGATAAAACACAAGCGGGCTACCCTCAGTATCGACAATCTCGTAAGTATAAGCAAGTTCATTAAAATCATCATGTGACATAGAAAAACTGGTCTTGACATTCATTGCCTCATTACAGTCACCATTATATATTGCCTCAATCAACGCCTGGAAATCATCATACGATACTTCCTCATCAGACATCGCCACACATACATCATAAACAACACCGGATGTATTATTAAAAAGAACCACAACACCTAAAAGAACCGCAACACCTAAAAAAGCAAATTTCGCATCCATAAACACACCCAAGCCTACCAATTATATCTAACAATATATATTGTCAAAGTACTATATATAATTTATTCCCAAGTGGGTCCAATACACCGCAGCTTGCTGCGGATATAATTCACTTGGGAAGACTAAAAATCGCCGACTTAGAAATTCGCGTAATACTCCGGAGCTTGCTCCGATTGGGATAGCGAATTTCAGGCGATTTTTTTTATTTCAGGAAATAATCATTCGTCAGAAAGACTCTTTAATCTTATCAACAATCCGCTTACTACTATAAAGCGCACCTAACTCCACTTCATCCACCCTTTTAACCGCCGCCGCAAGCCCCGCTTTCTTCAATTTCCCACGTAAATCTTTCACATCATGCATCTGGTTAGGACCAACAACAATCACATCCGGCCTTATATCCTTCACAATTTCAATAAAATCCTTCCCTTCATACCCCAAAACAGCAAAATCCACGCTCTTCAGCGCCCCGACAACCTCAACCCGCTGGTTTTCAGGAACAACGGGCGCCCTCTTAAGCTTAAGAGCAGTAGAATCACGCGCAACAACAACACAAAGATAATCCCCAAACTCCCGCGCCTTCTGAAGAAAAAAAACATGACCGGGATGAACAATATCAAAAACCCCGCCAACAAGAACAACCTTCTCTTTTTTCCTCAAATCCCTGACATCCATACCACTATTTATACAGAGCCAGATTTATATTTTTGATTGCATATAAAGTGTGAACCGACAATCAAAAAGCTTGAAATCCGCCAAATGCCTCGAAATTTCATGACTGATTTACCGCAAATCAACTCTTAACATGAATCTCATTCTTAACAATCACATAATTAATAGAAAAAAGATCATCCGCAAAATTAACACCTGTGTAATCAACACTACCTACGATTTCAGGATCAAGCAAGCCATCTATGGCAGGTCCGCTCGTTCCCACCTCAGCAGTCCCCTTCAGCACAAAACACACCCTGCTGTCCTTAGCATCCCTCGTCTCAACCCAGCACAACTCAATAAAATGAGCAAAATCCTCGACAGTGAACGGTCCCTCAATAAATGCAGCATTCGTATCAATATCGTCATCCACATTAGGATCAGCAATAACCTTCCACTTCTTCATGATATCTCCCCTGAAATTATAGATCATCCCGATAACAACCGCCACAACCACAAGTACAATAATCATCTTCGCGATATACTCAAGCGACATCTGTGCTTTCCGTCTTAACATCATGCTTTCACCATAACAGTATCATTAATCTCATTATACTCAATTAATATTAGTGGCTGGTTCCTAATAAATGTATCCCTTACCTGCCATTCAATAGTATCATGGATCCCGCAATTGCCGTCATAGATTACAGCATCGCCATTCTCATCGACAATCACATTATTCTCAAGCACATCACACCCACCCTCATCCTCAAGGAGCTTGGTAACATTGTATTCATATATATTATCATCAGGACGCTCCTCAGCAAGCAGCGCATAGCAAAGTCGCACATTATTCTCCTGCAGGCACCCTGCCTTATGCTGATAGCATGTAATGGCATGCGCCGCTATTTCGCGGGTAAAACTCTCAGTATCCGAATCCATTATCTTGTACCGCTCAGAACTGCATGTCGCCATCTCGCAAAACGCAGGCGGCTCCGCGATAGTTGAATAAACAGAACAGAATATTCTATTCACAGAAAGATTTATTACCCCGAGAAACGAAAGAAGCACAAACAGCGACACAAAACCAATCGTGATTATACCTATAGTCTCAATTGCCAGCCCTTTTTTATTGCGATATTTACCCATGGCTAATTATAGGTCACTCTACTAAATAAAGTTTTACCCTAAAAGAAAGCTAGCAATTTTCAGTACACTTAACACAAAGCTCGTCCGCCGTCCCTCTGCACTCATCATAGAAACTATCGCATAGCACACCCGAAGAGCATCTGGAATGCATTTCTTCACAATTATTCTTGAAATCATCGCATAATAGCTTGCACTTCTCAACGCAGCACGCCCCGACACAAACCGAATTCACCTCTATAATCTCAATCCGCCTTCTTGATGCCACATACGTTATCTTGACTTCACTATCTTTATTAAAAACTTCCCAATACACTTTATCCTCTTCACCGCAATCCTCATCTGCCTCATCTTCTATATTCAGATGACTGTTCGCCAGATACCCGCAATCAAGATACCTGTTAAAATCAGACTCCGTATAGTTCTCAGTAGAATTCACAGTCAACGTATAACAGACATCATTCGCTTTAGAATTGCCCTTTTTATTCAGCTTCCAGCAATTTTTTGCAAGTATCGCAAGAGTCTCAGAAACAAAATCCGAATCTCCAATCACATTGTCTTCCTCAAACGAGTTCTTTACACCGATTCCAAACTTACTGACCATGGCAAAAAGCAGCATCCCCAGCGCAAGCGCGAAAATAATCATAATCAGTTCAGGATAAGACATTACTGCCCCTTTTCTTCTCTTCATATAAACCATATAATCTATATCCATACCAGTATATATAATTTACTTCAGCATATATTCAAGAGCATCTTCAAGGTTCGCAACCTCAATGACCTTGATGCCAACCTCCCGACCAACATCAATCTCTTCCTTTTCAACAACACCCACACACTCAGAACCCTCCGCACACACCTTTCTCTCAACATAATTAGTATCAATTGCATTACCCTCAGGCACAAGAAATGTCTCAACCCCCTCCTTCTTCAGAGCCCGTGCCTTATCCAGTATTTTACCTGCGCTTAAAATCCTTCCATCCTGTCGGATTGCCCCTGTAATCGCAACAGACGGCATAACCTCCCTCCCCATAGCAGCCGCAGCAATCCCAACCGCAACCGCAGCACCCATAGACTCGCCTTCAATCATGGCACCCCCGCAATCAAACGACACCGCCACATCATATTCCTCAGCACAAGCCTCTGCAATCCCGAAACCGGCACTCGCAGCATCCTTAATCATCGGCTGCGCCCTATACTCATCCACATACGCATCCCCGATATCCACAAGCACTCTCCCCGTACCCGGCACAAGAGATATGGATGCATCAACCACCTGCGCACCCTTTGACCCATTCATGACCGGCACCTTTATTGTTGCAGAAGACAAATACCCTCCATAATCTCCATTGCCCGCAACCATCCATACAGCAATCAAAAAAGCACAAACAAACCCAATATCCTTACCATAGCTCATACCTACCAATATGGCAGAACATACTTAAATTTGAATTGAAAAAATAAAAGAAAAAAAGAACAGGGAACAATCCCCATCCTGCTCTTAATCAACAACTTCACAGTTCGTCCCGATAGTATCCACAATATAAAGCCTCCAGTCCAGGTAATCCTTGGCATTTAACTTGTGGCACTCATCAACTACATCAATTCTCACACGGTAGCTTCCAACAGTAGTACCCTGTGCAATAAGATGACCTGTCGAATCCAGAGAAGAACCCTCTACACCATCCGTATGCTTCGGATCGAAACAAAGCTCCTTAGTGAACGGTTCAGGAGTCTGGCTATTAAAGCAACTCACACCGTCAACTTCCGCCGTAGGATCAGGACACTCAATCTCGCACGTCACATTGATGCAGCAATTCTCGATGTCACTACCGCAGAACTCCTCCTGAAGTTTCCTGCATGCTTCCTCAACACCAAGAAGCACCTTCTCACTATCCGAAATCTCATCATCAGTACATACTTCCCTCACAGTTGATGTCACAATAATATTGAACATATCTCCGCTGATGAAGTTAAACAATGTATAATAAATCGGCCAGAACTGGTTCGGAGCAATATCGGCAACTATATTGCCTTCATACCTGTCCTTCTGATTCTCCTTTCCTGTAACCTCGATTGTGCCGCCCGTAAGCCCATTCTGGAACGCATCCGCCACCTCTACATTCCTCTCAAGGTAAGGATAACATGCTGCCTCAGACGGGTTATAAGACCCCACGCAATCATAATCAGAAATAATCACACCTTTGGACTCATAGTGCTCCCTTTCTTTCATCACAAACTCTTTCATAAGCGAAAGTGACGTATTGCTCAACGAACACAAGACTTCTTCCTCAGTAGGAGCAGTAAGCTCACCATTAGCAACCCAGTATCTGGTCCCTGTAATCCCGCAATTTTCACCACCGCCTGCAATCGCGACATCCATTGATCCCTCCTGGCTGGAATATATCAAATCCGTCTTAAGGGTCCTTTTCACCGTCTCAAGAACCGCCCTGTTCTCCTCACTCGCCGTAATATCTGTAATCCTGTCCTGTGCCCCGGCACCAGCCATATTCTGGTAAGTCATCCAGCCGATTACAACAGCAACTCCAAGAACAGCAATTATTCCAATTGACGATGTAGACATTCCTTTTTTCTTCATCATATTATATCACCTTCCATCCTCTTCAAATCCAAGATTATATTTATTTATCTATTTCACCTTAAGTAGTATATATATATTATGTAGTATATATAATTACCTCACATCAATTCCACTGTTTCAGCGTAAGATTCAGATACTCAAAATTCGGCATCGGCGTAGCCACAATAAACGACCGTATCCTCTTTCCTTCAGGTATCTGTGAGCCAAGCCTTACAGGCTCTCTTGCAAACGATTGATTGTACACCATATCCCTTATCGAATCAGATGCTGATGAACCCGCCGATAAATCAAACATTTCACCGCCCGTTTCATTACCCATCTCAGTCATCCATTCACTCAACAATCCTTTGCCACAGTCACAATAAGTGACTCCTCCTGTAGTTTCAACAGTCAAATCCACACAATCATTTGGATTATTGGAAAAACATATCACTCCGCACGAATCTGCTTTCAATGGAAATATCTTTACCTTATTATCTTTTGCAGACCCTATACCCTTATCAAGAGTTTTTCTCTGTGTTCCGCAACCCGCTTCGGTGCATCCGCACTCACTACCGGCAGTTAGCTCATCAGATAACGGCATCCCTATTCTGATAGAGAAATCATTCCATCCATCTTCACCTGGTCCGGCCTCAGATAGACAAGCAACTCCATTGCCCCAGTCTTCATCTGTTGTATGCGGATAAGAACATTCAGTTTCCTTTTCAGAAATCGCATGACAGTCAAAATCCGGTATATCTGCAAAATCCGCACAAGTAACTGTTGCTGTATGCACTATACTGGTTGTCATATTGTCCTTCCAGTAGCATGTAGCCTGCGATTCCAGGAAATACAAATCAATCGTCGTATCTTTCCCTTCCTTTTTTAATTCATTTAATATATCCGGAACTTCTGTTTTAAGAGCCATAATATCATCACACATAGACCTCGATGTATCAGCCACAACAAAAATCTGCACACCAGACCTGTGCGGTATCGGCAGCGTCAGATTCCAATGTCCTTCCCCGTAAATCGCATCAAGCCTCTTTGCAACCTCTTCGTCCACATTGATGACAAGCGGATTCTTAGGTCCCCCAAGATCAACAGTAGTATTCTCAAGAAACCCTACATACCCCAGGAGCTCAAGAAAAGTCTTCCCGCTCCGATCCTCAGTCATCACCATAAACGCATTCACACCGGACCTGAAAGACGCTTCCTCCTGCGCACTCTGCCCTGTCCCCTGCGTCGTAAGCTTCTGGTCAACCACAACAGATTTCAGGACAATAATAATGATAGTAACAACAACAACAAGAATCAAAAAATTAAGTATCTCTCCAGCCTGTCCCTTCTTAATGTTTCTCATCTTCATCATGTTCTCACCACCACCATGTCTGAAGAATACCTGTACTCTGCTGATATCTGATATTCTCCTCTTACCTTAATCCCGTCAAAGAATATCTCGCAATACATATCTCTGCACACTTTATCCTTGCCAAGCACCATGCACAATTTTCCATCTTCATATAATATCGGATAATCTATATGAAATGTCCTTTTATCTTCAAAACTGCTGTAACTTCTTCTCCCTGCCATACAAATATAGTCAAAAAATCCTGCCACCCGCTCAAGATCCCCTGAAAATGTAGTGACCTTGATCCTCCCGGGATTTACCTCTGTTGCAGAATGCCTTATTGCAATCGGCATTGAAGACACTTTTCTCTGGTCAAGCACTCTGTTCGCGATCTTCTTATCGTAATCCGGTGCCCCGAATGTCCATACATCATCAGTCATCAAATCCCTGACCTCAACATGCCACCCGCGAATATAATTTCTCGCACACTCCGGCTCTACATCAGCATATTTTTTCTCAAACTCTTCAAGTTTTTCAACAGACACAATTGAGCCATAAACCCCCAGCTCAAGAGGATTATATGCAATGCAATCCTCGGAATTAGTCAAGATGGATATTGTGGCACTTGTATCAACAATCGCATCAATCGCCCCGGCATCTTTATACGCCTGCATTTTATAGTTTTGCAGCGCATAAAAAATCACAAACAGTACAATGATTGTCATAATCAGCGCAATCGGCTTCACAATATAATATTGTCCCTTTTTGGTATTATTATCTACTGACATAATGCATCACATTTTAACATCCCATTGGATTTCCTGCCTCCATTGGATTCCTCTTAAATGGGCATGATACGCTGTTATCTGCAAGTATGCTGCATCCCTCTGTAATTGCATGTGGATGATGTATAGAGCAACTTGACAGATCATCGCACCACGGGCAGTCACACTCCACATCACCGCCATTTACCTCGCAGTTATCAGCATCCGTCGGTATTATCGCTTGCCCGTCACAGACAATCCCCTGGAAACCATACCGTCCATTATCATTCCATAAATCCTTCATACTTGTACAATATAAATCACCGCTTAAAGTGCTCATCGGGTAGACCTCATGAAATGTTGTATCAACAACAATCCAGTTTCCATCCCCTGCAGCATTGCATTCATCAACAATAAACTGCCCTCCCTGATGCAACTTATAATTACCATATTTACCAAGATTCTCAATCGAGCTATCGCACTGTAAAAGATTCCATGCATGAGCCGTATCACCGACATTATAGAATGCAGACCATACATTATGCGCAGGAACACCAAGTGTCCTCAATATACTGGTCACCGCAGTAGAATGGTCCCCACAGTAGCCTACACCGCAGCACTTATCATATACTTCCGCAGTAATAGTGCACGCACCATAGCATGAACTTGCCGGCGGGCAACAGTTTTGGAAATCTGCGAAATAATCTTCATTATGAACTATAGTCTTACTTGCAGGTTGCACAAGCGTAGCACTGTACCTGCTGCCATCAAACGCCCACCCGTCCGGCGAATCCGCTAACCAGTTCTCAATCACCTGCTCTATGTCCCATCCGCGCCTATCAAGGAAATTCATAACATCCCGCTGGCAAACCTCAAGAGCATCAGTATGCCACACAAGCCCATCCTGATCAATAACCGACTTAGTCCACACACCTATATCAACCTTCGCCCCGCAATCCGGCTCTCCGCAGTCCGGATCCCATCTCTTCCACCTGCTCAGATCACAGTCTGTGTCGCAGACACCATCATCAACAGTTGAACAACGGCTATCCCCGAAAACGCTCGCACTTCCGGGTCCGCCGCCACCGGGACAGTCCGCAGCATCGGCAGCACACGGTCCGGTGCAGACCCATGCGCATCCATTATCATTCCCAATGCAATCCGGATCAGCTGCTGCACCAAAACATGGATAATAACCATTCATATCCGCCCAATCACCAATGCATGTCTGCTCACTATAGCAAATACCGTCTGCTGCATCAGTACAGTCTTCAAAATTATGCCCTGGAACAGGCAATGTTGTAGTATAAGGGGTCTCCCAGTTTTTTGGATGCGTACCGTCAATTCCAATAGGCCATTTTGCAATATGATTAGGTATATCCTCACTCGCAGACGAAAATGGGCTAATCTCACACCATCCGTTCCCGTCGCATGCAGGCTTGTTTGGATCAGAATTATCAGCGCAAATCATCGACCCGGGGCAGCATGCCAGATCAAGTCCCATATCCTCCCCGCAACATGGTATGCTTGAACAATCATCACCCTCTCCCGCGCACTTCCCGCAATCAGGGTCATACAGCCCGCCGCAATCAGGATCGCATATCCCATTCTCACTCCTGTCAAGCCATGAAGTATTCACAGGTCCCGCGCAATCAAGATCACACACTCCGTCCGGATAAAGCCTCTTAACAACTGTACCCTTATACCCGCAGTCAAGATCGCAAAACCCATCCTCAGAAACAAAAGTCCCGTTAACATCAGTCATATTATACTTATTACAGTCAACATCACAAATCCCCCAGCTTGACGTCCCGTTATTCAGGCAGTCAATATCACACATACTATCCTCATCCATATGCGAATCACCGTCACATATCCTATCCTCGTCAGTAGACCTTTTGTACCCTTTCCCGTCATCCTCAAAAGCCCTGATGCAGTCCCTTGCCTCATTCACCTTATCCTCTTCATTAGTAAAGCAGTCCCTGTCACATATATTGTCGCTTGCAAGAGAACAGCGGTCATCACACACCTGATCCTCAACCTCATCCACATTGCAGTCCGGGTCGCAGTCAGCATTCACTATACATGCCGGATCGCATCTATTATCATTAGTATTGCAAATGCACTTATCATCACTCAATGCAATGCGCATATCATCCTGATTCTTCACCATGCACAGATATTTTGGCTTCTCAATCGTATAAGGTCTCGTATGCGTAAGTGCCATAAAAGGCGCACTATAACTCTTTCCGTCTGCACTCACTTTAAGCCTCTTATAATCCACCTCTACATCCACATTCATACCCTTCGGTAGCGTGTAAAGTATGCCCACACTGCCTGCCTCAGCAGCAACCCTGTCAATACTTACAGCAATATCCTTTGCAACAAAAGCAAGCGCAGATTCTTCAGCCGCCTCAGACTGCCCGCCAAAAATCATAGAACCCATAGACGCCATCAGCACAAACGAAATAATTACACCGAAAGCTAACAAAACAGTTTCAGAAATCACAATTGCTCCTTTACGCTTCATATTCACGTCTCTAATACTACTCAATATATATCTACTAAACACATATATTGTAGCAACTACTATATAAAATTTCAAACCATTCCTTCAATTTCAGTATATATATTATTATCTCCCATCAGAATCCCATATCACAATCCATATCATACAACTCCCCGCAGTCAGGATCGCATACATTATTCACAATAGCGCAATCAAGGTCACACACCCCATCCTCATAGAGCATCTTCACCCCATTATCTCCCGCAACATACCCGCAATCCAGATCACAAAACCCGTCTTGTGAGAAATACACCCCATTCTCCATATACATCCCATACTTATTGCAGTCAACATCACAAAGCCCCCAGCTTGACGTCCCGTTATTCATACAGTCAATATCACACATCTCATCCTCAACCATATGTGAATCCGCATCGCATATCCGGTCCTCACTAACAGACCTCTTATAGCCATTATCATCAGTCTCAAAAACATCAATACAATCCCTTACCTCATTCACCATATCCTTCTCATTAGTAAAACAATCCATATCACATACCCTATCACCCTCCTTTGAACACCGCCTGTCGCACACCCTGTCCTCAACCCCATCCGCATTGCACGCCGGGTCACATGCAGGCCCAACAATGCATGCCGGATCGCACCGTTTATCAGCAGTATAGCACACGCACTTATCCTTGCTCAAAGAAATCCTCATATCATCCTGGTTTTTCACCATGCACAGATACTGTGGCTTATCGATTGTATAAGGTCTCGTATGCGTAAGTGCCATAAAAGGCGCACTATAACTCTTTCCGTCTGCACTCACTTTAAGCCTCTTATAATCAACATCCACATCCACTTTCATCCCCTTGGGCACTTTGTAGACCATGGCCACACTGCCCGCCTCCGCCGCCACACTATCCAGATTCAAAGCAATATCCTTCGCAACAAGCGCAAGCGCCGAAATATCCGCCGCCTCAGACTGCCCGGAAAAAAGCATAGATCCCATAGTTCCCATCAGTACAAACGATATAATGATGCCAAAAGCTACAAGAACAGTTTCAGAAATAACAATTGCGCCCAGCCGCCTCACAATAACAACACACTCTCCAAAATGATTCCGTAAAATATATTTACACACGTATTATATTCATCTTCAAAAAATCAATCACAATACCATTCCTGCTTTCTCAGCAGTTTGAGTCTGCTAAATCAATATCTCCGTCACAGTCATTATCAATACCATCGCCGCAATTTGTTTCTACTGCACCACAATCCGAATCCTCATCATCAATACAGCCGTCGCGGTCATTATCCATAGCATCATCACATATTGTCTCACTCAACTCTATACAATGTTTGCTCCAGTCATCCCCCATTACCCCTTGTGGGTTATCAGGATCTGCGCAATAACCGCACCTCTTCTTCACAACGCACACACAGTTTTCACATTTCATATAAGAGCACGAGCCATATATCGGCTCACATGTAGTGGGCAGCGAATCACACTCCTCGCCAATATCCACATTCCCGTTCCCGCACGGCGAATCCTCCTTCAGGGATATTATCTTTTCAGAATTAATGCTCACCAAATCCTCACCGCTTTTAACAATAACCATTTCATAAGCATGCACAACATCTTCCCCTATTATTTGGTTCACCCGCGAAAAAAGGTTCTGCTCAAGACTCGGAGTGCCCAGGTACGACATATTAACATCACAACGAAGTTCCTCGCAATGCGGCTCATCACCATAGAATTGTATGCACAAAAACTTACCCTCTGACCGCGTTTCTTGACTTATCATAACCGAAACCTTGTCCGGCGGTGGACCGGAAACATCAGAACTATAGATTGCCTTAATATCATCCGGGAAACTGCACTTATGAGGATAAATATTTTCAAGCCCTCCCTGGCACACCATCCTCGTCTTTGCCACCAGTTCAGAAAATTCCTGCACAGCCATATATCGCTGCGTATCACTTAGCTGGTTGCCTCCGATAGACATACCGATAGCAAACACCATCATACCCATAGTAGTAAGGCCAAGGATCCATATCCATGTTGCTATTTCCGCTTTCATAAATACCACAATAAAATATATTATTATCCTATATAAATAATTTCCAGATTATATACCGGGAATTCCTAAAAAAGCACTTTCTGCAAACTGGTACAGCAAATAAATCCCTGCCAATGCCGCTCCGATAAACGCCAGATAAACAATAATCTCAAGAATCTTTGCGATAGCTGACAGGAAACTGTGCTTCGGCTTAGCAGGAACCTGCACCATCACAGGAGGTTGTTGAGGCGGAACCTGCCCGGGAGTTTGTTCCTGCGGCACCCCTGCCACCGGCGGCAACGGCTGATTCTGCACCATCTCATCGGGTCTGCGATACTTCTCTTGTGACTCATAATCTCTCATCATTCCATCTCTTTTGGGCCTCTCCTCAGAATCATAAGATACCCTCCTGCTTCCATCATCAATCTCACTTTCATCCGCGTTCGTCATTTTTTCTCTCTCATAACCATCCTGCTCATACTCATTACTTCCGAATCCGGGTGTTCTCGACCTTTCATCATCCCTAGTTGTGTTATTTTCGGGGCATCCTTCACAATATTCAGGACTACCCAAGCCAGTATTTTGCCCTGCCGACTCACCTGCAGGAACAATCTTAGTGCCGCAGCCAAAGCAATATCTTTCCCCTGCCTTTACCAACGCACCGCAATTTGGACAATATGGCATAAAATTCACCGCTTAAACATTTCGCACAACAGCTTATATAATTTTAATTTATTTCAAAACCGGTTTTGCCTCAATCAGAACATTATCCTTGCCAGTCTTTGCAATACTCACCTTATAGTTAAACACTCCTCCGGAAAGCCGTGCAATCCTATCAAGTTTCGACCCAGTGCGCGGAGTACCTATATATGTCATAGTGACATTGCATGCTGTCTTTTTACAATTAAACGTATCAAAATCATGCTCGACCTGGAACTGGTAGCACATATAATATCCGGAGGTAGCATTAAGATTTTCAATATAATATGGAGCCGAATCATGAGGCGGCCCGTCATTTTCAGACACATATATCGCATAGACATCCCTGTTCACAGAGATGTCTTTTCCATATCTTGAACCTTTTGGCATTGAACATATCTCATTTGCAGTATTATATATCATATTGTACTTTTCCACAACCTGCTGATTATTCAATTGCACAATAAGCATCATGATATTCTGCTGCGCACTCGCAAAAACAAACGCCGCCATCATAATGCCTATAATGATCCACACCCATATAGACATGGAAATACCTTTACTCTTATTCATGCGCGAATTCATCTTCATGCAAGTCAATTAGCATAACTGACATATATACTTGATGCACGCAAAAGCCAGTAAACATTTATAAATATTAAACAAGCATTCTACAACATCTAATAACAACAATAATGATTCAGGTGATTATAATGGCAAAAAAAACAACAACAAAACGTAGAACAGGCGCAAAAGCAACCAAACCGCGCACAATAAAACCCGCTGCAATATCAACAACAGAAAAAGACAACGCACCGGTAATTCGAAGAGAGATCTTCAACATGGAAACACTAAACATACTCTTAAGCTCAATAATACTCGTAGTATTACTATACTCTCTCTCTTTGGGAGGCACAACCACCGCACAACCCTCTGCATCCGCACCGCAATTCATCTCAGACGAAGCATCCTGCAAAACCTTCTGCGAATACAACCCGCAATACGGTGAAGGCGAATTCGGAGGCATAAGCGAAAACGGCCACTGTCTCTGCAAGATAGCACTCGACGAAATGCCGAACTACGCCAAGAACAAAACAATGTCCGCAACCCTGTTGATAGATCAGGGAATAATCATAGAAAGCGCAACAATAACCGACGGAGTCGAACAGCAGCAGCAACCCTTCCAGATGATGCAATAGCTCAGAGGAACATATTCCTTGTATGTATCGTCTCTGCCCGACCTCTCC
>DAOVYR010000038.1 GCA_030635525.1 Candidatus Nanohalarchaeota archaeon
CCCGCAGTCTTCTCAAACTCAGCGCATCTCAAAACATGCTTCTCTGCCTCTTTCCTGAGTGAAGAAACACGATGTCGCCCATCCCCATACAACTTGCAGTCGACACACAAACAAAAGCAATCCCAGTACCCGACCACATCAATCTCAAACTTCCTCACATCATTAAAGAAAACCTTCCTGAAATCAGCTTCAACACCAAAAGACAGGACAATTTTGAGGACATACTCCTCAAAATCCTGCCATCGGTTCTCAAACTCCAAATCAGCATCCCTGCCTCGAGAAAAATTCACGGTCAAACCTTTCCTGCGCATGCTTCCCAAACGCATAGGGGAACATATCAGAAAGCTCCTTTACCCGTCTTCTCGCCTTTTCCTTCGCCTGATGCCACTTCTTTTCCTCATCAAAGCTCTTCTTCCTGAACTCCTCAACAAAAATTCCCTTCGTAGACAACCCTTCTTTCCTCAAATTCTGCCTCAAAAGACACATCTCAGACTCCATATCCATCTAAATCACCCCAATTTAATATCTGATCATCATGCAAAAACAAAGCTTGAAAGAAGCATCTGTCCGCTATATCCTGACTTCTTCTGACCTGCATAAGGATATTTCCTTGATAACTGTGCAATCCTAAGCATCATCTTCTGCCTCATCATATATCTTGTATTCATCATATCACCTAATTATATCAGTACACATCAATTCACTCGCCCGGTATATAAACCCTTTCAGTACGCACCTTGCCGATAGAACCCTAAAAATTCAAAAACCACATACAACAAACCAAAATTCATATTAAGGCAAATACCGAAACAAACAGCAATCTATTTTAAAGTTAAAAGCAAAAGTATCATCATGCCCAATAAACTGCTCCTATGCCTCACACCCGTAATAATCATAATTCTGGAAATCTTCCCTAGCTGATACAATGGACGAAAAAATCACACTAGACAGGAAAACATTCAAAGCCCTTGCACAGGACACAAGAATCACAATCCTGAAAGAACTGGGCAAAAGAAGAAAAACGCAGACAGAACTGGCAAAACAGCTAAACCTGTCAAACTCCACCATAAAAGAGCACCTCGAGAACCTCGGGGAAGCAGACCTCGTCAAACAAATAGACGAAGGCTACAAATGGAAATACTACGAACTCACAAAAAAAGGAAAAAATATAATCTACCCGCATGAGACCAAAATATGGATATCCCTCATAATGGCTCTGCTTGCACTCACAATAGCCACAAACAACCTCATATCCAAACTAACACCCTCTGCCATAAAAGCGCCAGAGCTGGCATCAACAGCAAAAGAAGCAGGAAGGAACATGATAGAAGACGCAGAAGAGACATTCGCCGGCGCGCCACCCCCGCATGAAACACTGACCTCCTACCCCCACTTTGCAGTCCCCTACACAGACATCCTGATAATACTGACACTCGCCATACTTCTCGGAATACTCATCGGTTGGCTCATAAAATCAAAAAGATCATGAATACCCACGCAAAATATATAAACAATCAACTCCAATAAAAAATCATGGAAATTTAAGTCTGGTTGTCCAATTTCCAAGCCTTTTTATTGTTTAATATACTTAGTGTAACAATAAAAAGAAGCCCTAACTTCTATAAACAAATCAGGTGATACTCATAGACAAACAGATAAAAGAACTGAACGAAAAAGCCCAAACCTACTCAAAAGACCTCGAAAGCATACTGAAAGAAATCCAAAAAGTAGTAGTAGGACAAAACTATCCTCTGGAACGCCTGCTGATATCACTCATAGCAGACGGCCACATACTCTTAGAAGGCCTTCCCGGCCTCGCAAAAACACTCATGATAAAAACCCTCTCCGACTGCGTAGAATCAGACTTCAAACGCATCCAGTTCACACCCGACCTGTTGCCGGCAGACATCACCGGCACAAAGATCTACAACCAGAACACAGCCAAATTCACAACAAAAAGAGGCCCGATATTTGCAAACTTCATACTGGCAGACGAGATAAACCGCAGCCCCCCAAAAGTCCAGTCCGCCCTCTTAGAGGCGATGCAGGAGAGGCAAGTCACAATCTCCGGTGAAACCTACCCCCTTCCAAAGCCATTCCTCGTCATGGCAACACAAAACCCCCTGGAGACAGAAGGCACATATACCCTCCCCGAAGCACAGATCGACCGCTTCATGCTCAAAGTAAACGTACAATACCCCACAAAAAGCGAAGAAAAACACATAATCAAGCGCATGACCACATCAGAAATACCAAAGGTAAACAAAATAATCGACCCCATAAAGATAATAGAAATCCAGAGATTCAGCCGCACCATATACCTGGACGAAAAAATAGAGAACTACATAACCGAGATCGTTCATGCGACCCGCACACCAAAAGAATTCGGTCTCGACATAGACCAATACATAGAATACGGCGCATCACCCCGCGCATCCATCTGGCTCGCGCTCGCAGGCAAAGCCCACGCCTTAATAAACAGCCGCGGCTATGTGACCCCTGAAGACATAAAAGCCATCGCACCGGACATCCTCCGTCACAGGATAATACTGACCTACGAAGCACTTGCAGAAGACATAAAAACAGACACAATAATAGAACAGCTCCTGAAAACCGTAAAAATCCCGTAAAGAACCCAACAGTAAATTTTAAAAGGCTTATGCTCCTATATACCTGTATATGAACGACTCAATAACATCTCTCAAAGAAAAAAGAGACGAACTCAACTCACAGGTAAAACAACTTCTTTTGGAAGTAAAATCCCAAAGAGACAAACTTAATTCTATTAATGAAAAAATAAACGACGTAACAGAAAAACGGGACGCGAAAAACAACCTCGTAAAAGAACTCATAAAAAAAAGAAAAACAATCACAGAAAAGATAAAAGAATCCCGGGCAACCCAGAAGCAAAACGCAGAGGAATCAGCAAAATACGGGCATATCCCAAAAGACCCTGCAAAACTAAAAGCAGAAATAAAAAAACTCGACTGGGACATCCAGACAAGACAGCACACAGTAAAGCAGGATGAACAGATGCAAACGCGCCTTGAGCAAATGGAAAACTCCCTTGCACTCGTAAAATCGAGCGAAAAGATAAACAAAAAACTAAGCAAAACCCATGCAAAAATAAGCGATCTGGAAGAAGAACTGGAACTCATACAGCAGCTCATAGTAGATAACAACCATGCAGGCAAAAAAGAACACGAAGAACTCACTGTACTCTACAACCAGATAAAGGGGATAAGAACTGACGCTGCTCCGAAGTTCAGGCAGATAAAAGAACTCAAAAAAGAAGCAGATGATACCCACCATGAATATATCGGACAACTCAACAAACAGAAAAAACAAAAACAAGCAAAAATAGAATCAGAAAAAAAGCACGAAGAACAGAATAAAACCCAAAAAGAAGAAGAACTAAAAAAGAAAGCAAAAGACCTATATACGCAATTCATCAAAGGAAAGAAACTAACCGGTGAAGAACTAATAATAATCCGGAAGTACGGGCAGTGAGCAAAAACACAGACAACCTCATCTATTTTTTATCGTACATAAAGTATAAATCCCACGCTTTTTCATCGTAGCTTCTTCAATTTACACCATAGTTCACGCCGTTACTACGTTGACAAATGTAACCAAAAAACAATAGGCGTTAACTATCCGGGCGAATCTCAAAGATTCGCTGGATTTCGCAATTCATACTGAATTGCTGTATCGCCAAAAACGCATGCGTTTTTGCGACCCTAAAATTCCCGTGGAATTTTAAGGGTTGCGAAATTAGGAATTGGATACCAATTCCGCAATCATAAAAATCACAAAGTGATTTTTAATGATGTGGCAAAGACATATGGTCCAAAACGTATCCCATAATTTCTTATCGCAAAATCAATTTCAGTTATATTTCGATATAGTTTTTAGTCTCAATTCAGGGAATTCCATAACTCTTTTTGGCATAATACGATTAGATGAAACAAACACCACATACCAAATATCATAGAAAAAAAAGATAGAAAAAAGAAAAAACAATCCGGGAATCAATCCCGGAATTCCAAATCAGCATGTCTTATGGGTTCCTGTGTCGGGTATCGAACAGACGTAAACATCTCCAGTACCGAATGGAGGTTCAACCTTTATTTCAACAGCCCCATTCCTACCCGGTTCTGTCGGATATGCTGTAGGACCTACCGCAGGGGCATACGTACATGTTGTTCCCTGACTGGTTATACTTGTTGAACACGCCGCAGGCAAGGATTTCATCTGCCCGTCAATATAAATCTTGATATTACCTGCCTCAGCAGGTGTAAAAACACGGCTTCCCGAATTCTTAAAGATAAAATTCAAATCACCGGTAGCAGTATCGTTATAAACAGACACTATCTCCAGCCGTGTATTCTTTTGATCCTGAAGACGAGCTATATCCGCATCAGTATCCGCTGCAATACCCTCCTGCAAACTCATAATCCAGACATAAGCCATGCCCGCCGCAGCGACAGTCATCATCAGAAGCAGCACAATCGCAATAACAGGCGTAATACCCTTCCTCTTTGACTTACTTTTCCAACCAAACATATTTTTCACAAATTTCATAAATCTCACCTTCCAATTATAATCCTATCATTACAGATCTCAAAACAAAAAACATAAGCAATATTATAACAACTGCAGAAGTTACACCAAGTACAAGCCCGAACCCATATTCAATCCCGTTTTCCAAATCCGTATTATGCTTATCCGAGTAATTGCCACCTTTAACATTTTGAAGTATCCTCCCCAAGCCTTTTGACTCACTCATAATCATATCCCTCCTTTAAGATATAAACTACCTATTCTTAGAATAAGGGCATATATAAAGATTGTCCTACGACCTACAAATGACAACACTTACCTGACCACTGTAATCGGAATAACATCCTTTTCAAACTCAAGTTTGGCAAGCCCGATAGGGTTAGTCTCCCTGCTCTTGATCAGCGGGGGCGCCCCCATCGAAATCTGAAGCGCTCTCGCACCAATAATCCTCGATTTTTCATATCTTGTATATTCTTCCAAAAAATCACCCGATATATCCTAATGAATCATCATGTTCCTTCGAATGCGTTGCAAGCTTAGTCTGAAGATTCTCAATTTTCTCAATCATTTTCTCAATTTCCTTTACTCTTTTCTCAATCTTAGTCATATCAAGAGTAATATTTAAATACTTTGTCAGCACCTCAAGAACTGCCTCAGTAGACTTTGGATCAGAAAGCAAAAGCCCTGACGTCTCACCCATAAGGCACACACCCTCGATACCCTTCGGCTCACCGAGACTGATAAGAAGCCCCGAAGCACCAATAATCTGCCCTATACTTGTATCCTTGAACTTGACACCCAGTTTCTCAAAGGTCTTGATTTTCTCAGGCGAAACCGCAGCACCGAACACTTTCGATGAATCCTCATTCAACTCCCCGGTACCGAAACCACCTATCGTGATCATCTCTTTCACACCAAGAGTCTCAAGAGTGTCAAGAATGACATCCGCAATCACATAATGACCCTGCGGGTCCATACTCTGCGAATCACCAATCAATATCACCATATCTCTCTCACCCTTTGACTTGGCCTTGTAATAATAAAATTCATTCTTAAGCCCGACAATCATCCCGTTCTTTTTCGGATCCATCAGCACAACCGGCGGAAAATGCGGCGAATAAAGTTCCGCAAACTTCACAGCACCAAGCTCATCCACAAGATATCCTGCAGCATTACGCCCGATATACCCGATACCCGGCAACCCTTCAACAAAAATAGGATTATTCAGTTTCGGCTTACTCAAAAATTTAACCATCGTCTCTCGAACCATTTTAAACTCCTCCACATCCGTTTTCATTAATCTTTTCCATCTTTGCCATCCGCCTGTACTTGCCATACCTGTCCTCTGGCGAATACTTCGCAGGCTTGGGGTCATGCGTCACAGACATGCATCTTGGACATTTCTCTTTTAATGTATACTGTCTGCATTGCAGACAAAACATAATATGCGCAACGATTCTCTCCACCTTATCTCATTTCTGTCTATGAAGGACTGCTTCCCCGCCATTCTTTGTAATATACCCAATCACTTTATCTGAATTATCCTTAAGTATCTTCTCACATTCCCTATAATCTCCAGAAGTCACCTTAAAAGAATACTTTGGTGCATTAATATATGCAACCTCCACCTTATCATTATCAATCTGGCCAAATCCTGTCTTTATTACCTCAATTCCATTCGGCTTATAGCACTTGACTTCAAGAACTCCCTTTATCGTAACTTCCTTTGGCTTGATATTCTTCCTGGCAACATCCTCAATGATTTTTGCCCACTCTTCAGAAACACCATCCTTGACCAGCGCCGAAGCACCCTCCGCCGCAGCTACCTCAAACATAGCATACATCAGGCCATACTTCTCCTGTAGTTCAAAACCCGTCTTCTCGTATGCATCAGAAACACTCAAACCCATCTCCTTCGCAACCATCGAAAATAGATTATCTGCCTTTTTCTCATTCTTCCATTCTGTCTTCTTCTCTCTTTCAGTTGTCGGTTTGACTCTCTTCAGCGAGAGATTGATATATCCCTTTGACCTGTCAACAGAAATAACTTTTGCAACCTTTTTATTGCCCACAGACAAATACTTCCTGATATCCCTTATCCATGTGCTTGCAACCTCAGAGATATGTATCATCCCTGACTTGTTCTTATATTCGTCAAGTCTTGCAAAAGCACTATTTGGATTGATATTACTGATAGTAACAATAACATACTCTCCTGATTCCGGGAAATCCTTATAGTTATACATTTTCTCAACCGACAAAACAATACTATGCAATAAGAGAGCAAATATTATAAAGATATCCGCAAAAACACCCGCTTACAGCACAGACCTAATTCAGAACGCGCAATACTGTAGTCATTATCTCAGAATTCCCGCCAGTATTTCTGGCAAGAGTTTCCTGGCACACAAGACACTTTACATCCCCTGCCGCCTTATTATAGATATTCTGCTCATTATTACACTTTTTGCACTTGACTTTCAGAAATTTTCCTGTAATATCACTCACCTATTTATGCCTTTTTAATCTCAAACTTTTTAGCCCGAAGAGCCACTCTCGCCTGATTCTTCTTACCGCACTCCTTGCACTTATACCTAAGCATAATCTTGTGCGATGTCTTAGCCCCGAACTTCGAGCCGTGCTCAATCTTCGGGTAAGGAGAACCGCCATATCCTTTATGAAGATAACCTGTCTTTCTTCTAGTCCCCTGCTTAAGCGCACTACCGGACCTTCGCCCCGCAGTCTTCACCTGCTCAGTAGTCTGCGCAGTATGCTTCCTGCATATTGGACAATGCCGTGTAACATCTTTCGGTACCTTAATCTCAACCACCATTAAAGTTAACAATTAGAAATTGATAATCCAGACAATATCAACCTAACTAAAACATAATATATGTAGCGCTTACCTTTATAAAGTTAATCATCACTCAACATCCTCTGCCTTCCCTGCTTTCACAAACATCAAAGAAAAACTATCAGGACACAAAACAATCTCCCCTGCCTTCCAGGGCCCATACGTCTTCAGATCCTCCCCCACAAACTCAGGAATATCCTCAACAATCCTTATCTTCAAAAAAGCATCAGGCACATCCTCATCCACCCTTTCCTCGGCAACACTACCCTCCTTCGGACACAGCACAGAATCAAATACCTCACGCTCATCCACAAGCTTCTTTTTCACATCCTCAAACAACCTCTTCTCAGAAGGCAAAATATTATCCATCTTCATACCTGTCCTTGCCGCCCTCACAGCCCCGTTGACAATCTTAGTCTCCCGTGTATCATAAATCGACTTCACAACAGGCCCTATATTCTCAATCTCCTTCTTCTCCTTGAAACTAAAATCCTTTCCCCTATCCTTGATCCTTTTCTTGCGCAAAACATACTCACTCACAGCCCCGTAGAAATTATCATCAAGCTTGCAAAGCCCCGAAGACGACCTCTCCTTCTTCTGGATCTCGCGCAAATACTTAAAAGTAATCATATCAGACATATTGCATAAATTAGCGCCAAACTAATAAAAATCCATCCACTCATTCAATCTCAACACTATAACTCAAAGACTCATCCGAATTCTCAACATCATACATAGCATAAACCGTTGCAGGCCGGGCAAACACAATCCCCTCGTTGACCGCCTTTAAATCATAGCTGAACGTCTCAGTTCCAAGCGCCCCGATATAGAAATAAACATCATTCCCGAAAACCTCATACTCGACAAGATTCTCACTCCCGCTGACCACCCTCTCAAGCGACTTTTCATCAACCACAAATCCCGGCGGCACAACATCCTCCACAACAACATAATAGACACTATCACCCGAACTGGACACACTGATAGTAACAGGCAGCACATCACCGACCCCTACCTTCGTGCGCGAAAGCTTTTTGTCAATCCCAAGCGACTTCTCATTCACCTCTTCAAGAACCCGGACCTGCTTGACATTCAAAGTATAATACACCGTACCATCACCCTCTTTCGAAAACCTCAAGACATTCTTCCCGACCTTATAATCAAGCAAAACATCATAAACCACAGCCCTGTTATCATCAGAAACATCATAACTCCCA
>DAOVYR010000142.1 GCA_030635525.1 Candidatus Nanohalarchaeota archaeon
AGTAGCACCACAGGCAGCAGCGGCCCCAGCAGCAGAGGCAGCACCAAAAGAAGAAAAGAAAGAAAAACCAGAAGAAAAAGCAAAAACAGACGAAGAAGCAGCATCTGGTTTGGGCGCACTATTCGGATAAGCGATACTTAAGACATATATGGATAAAGGCCGATGCGCCTTTACTCCATTTACTTATTTATCCCGGAGAGAAACCCCAAACCAGCGCTTCTTAGTTCTATTTCTACAAAGATTAACAAAGTTTTATAAAGGTATTACTTAATAGTAACACCCATCGTGTATATAATGTCCGACAAACCACGTAACCAAATTCTTAAAGAATCAGATGAAGATGCGCTAGTATTTAGCCTGACAGATAACAAACAGAATGGCTCCCCTAAAAGCATGATTTGTGCATATGTGCCAGATGAAGCTGAAAACAACCATCAGCTTATCAATTTGTTTGAAATAGAAGGAACAGTTACTTCAATCATAGACAATCAGGATAAAATATATTGCACCGCCAAACGCTCCGTTCTGAAAGGGGGAGAAACAGAATATAAAGGCGAAATATGGGATATTCTCTCAAACACGTGTATTGCTAATATAGATGCCAGTGTAAATAATTTAACACAGTGCAATGACCAGCTTTTTTACTCTACATTCATACCAGAAAAAAGAAGAGGCAATAAGAAATCCAAAAGTATGATTTTTCAATTAGATGAGAATCAATCTTTTTGGAAATTTACAAAAAGAAATAAACCCATCTTTGATACCAATGGACATATTACGGAAATGATATGTTCTGGCAACGAGCTATACTGCAGTGTTCTTAGCGGAACAGATGAAAAAAGCAGAGGAATATGGAATGTATTTGAAAAAGAGCGCATAAACGAGATAAGTGCCAATAGTATGTGCGCGCATGAAGGACAAATATATCACTCCAATTCCTATGGAACATACGAAACATTTACAGGCAGAAAGGTTAGCACTACAATTCCAGAAGATAGAAAAGATAGGATAGCTCATGATATGATATCTTATGAAGGGACACTGTATGGTCGCTACGACAGAATGGTGATGGATATCCTTCAGGGAGAAATTATCCCGGAGAAGTATCCTAAAGAAACTAGTTATGCAATGCAAGGCAAAAGAGATTTTATTATATATAACGGTACACTATACACTCTTGCCTCTGCAGAGAGAATCGAGCGAACAGATTCTGAAGAATCTTATAGGCCTATTATAATCAATAGCAAAGATACGAATTGTAAAAGGCTAGACGCGTTTAAATTATTTAAGACAGAAGAGCGGAACATACTATATGACACTATGGGAGAGGGATATATTACTCTACCCCCAAATATAAGCGCGATTACAAGTGTTCCAAAATCTGTTATTAAACCCAAAATGCGATAATACCACTACCTCAAAAAAGAATCCTAACGCTTTTGACATCCTTATATTTCAACTGCCGACGCCACCTTCCTGATTCTTGGCTACTGCAGCAGCAATATTACTACAAGAACTCACCTCTTCGCTCACTTTGCTCGCTCGTCCTCGCCTACGGCTCGGAGAATATAACATGCAACTTTATGGCTCAAGAAAAGGCACAGAAGACAAAACAGAACAGATCATCGACAGACTACAGGAAATTCAGAACCAAGCCAAGAACAACAAACACTCTTTCTAAACTTCACAAAACATAAAAAACTGCGCCATCAACTAAAAAAGACGCAAAACATCGCAAAAAAACAAGAAAGAGAAGAGGTAATACAATGAATACAGAAAAAGACATAAACATCCCAAAAATGCTTGAAACCCTGCGCAAAACGCGCCCGATAATCCACCACATAACAAACTACGTAACAGTCAACGACTGCGCAAACGTAACCCTCGCAATCGGGGCAGCCCCGGTCATGGCGCACGCAAAAGAAGAAGTAGCCGAAATGACCTCAATATCAAGCGCTCTCGTCCTGAACATAGGCACACTCGACCCTGCACAAATTGAATCAATGCTGATATCAGGAAAAACAGCAAACGAAAAAAACATCCCTGTAATCCTGGACCCCTGCGGCGCAGGCGCAACCACTCTCCGAACAGAAAGCGCAAAAAAACTAATAAAAGACCTAAAAATCACAATCATCAAAGGCAACGCATCAGAAATCGCCACCCTGGCAGACATAGATGCAGAAACCCACGGAGTAGAATCAGGCGCAATAAACACCACCCCCGAACACGCAGCCCGGATCCTCGCAGAAAAAACAGGCGCAACAATAATCATAACAGGCAAAGAAGACATAATCACAGACAAAACCACAACAATAACCATCAGAGGCGGCAGCCCCATGACAGGAAAAATAACCGGCGGCGGCTGCATGGCAGCATCAATAACAGCATCATTCGCATCAATCGAAAAAGACCCCCTGATCGCAGGCACAGCCGCACTCACATGCTTCAACGTAGCCCAACAGCTCGCAGAAAAAAAATCAACAGGCCCCATGGACTACAGAAAAAACCTCATAGACGAACTATACAACCTGACCCCCGAAAAAATAAAAGACCACCAAAACTACGAAAAAACACGCTATAGTTGACGTCGTTACTAAATGGACAAACTCTATCCAAAACCAAGAGACGTCAATCTATATGGAAACGCCATTAGTCCAAAAAGTTATGGCGTTTACTATAAACGGTGACAACCCATAGACACAACAAAAATCCCGAAACTATACCTGATAACAGACAGTACCCTGACAAAACAGGACACAGAAAAAGACACAGAACAAGCCTTGGAAGCAGGCATAAAAATAATTCAGTACCGCGAAAAAAACCTCCCCGAACACCAAATCCTGAAAACCGCAAAAAAACTAAAAACACTAACAAAAAAACACAACGCCCTTCTAATAATCAACGACCACCCAAAGATAGCAGAACAAATAGGCGCAGACGGCATCCACATAGGCCAGACCGACACAGGCATCAAAGAAGCAAAAAAAATATTCAAAGGACCCATAATCGGCATCAGCGCAAAAACAATCAACGAAGCAAAACAAGCAGAAGCAGACGGCGCAACCTACCTCGGCATCGGCCCAATATTCAACACAAAAACAAAAAGCGACGCAGGAAAAGGAATCGGACTAAAAACCCTAAAACAAATAAAACAGAACACAACCATCCCCATAGTAGCAATAGGCGGCATAACCAAAACAAACGCAAAAAAGGTACTAAACGCCGGCGCAGACTCAATAGCAGTGATATCCGCAATAATCGGCAAAGACATAAAAAAAGAAACACACGAACTACAGGCAGTGATACAATGACCCTACTAAAAAAAGCTAAAGACAACATAATAACAAAAGAGATGAAGCATGTTGCAAAAACCGAAAACCTGGACCCCGAATACATAAGAGAATGCATCGCTGCAGGCACAATAATCATCCCGAAAAACAAATCCCGAAACACAACCCCCACAGGAATAGGTCAGGGTCTCACAACAAAAATCAACTCAAACATAGGCACCTCCCAGGACTGCGAAAACTACGAAGAAGAACTAAAAAAACTGCAGATTTCAATAAAATACGGCGCAGACGCAATAATGGACCTAAGCACAGGAAAAGACACAGACAGACTAAGACGCCTGATAATCCAAAAATCACAGATCCCCCTGGGAACAGTCCCCATATACTCATCAGCAGTACAATCAAAAGACATCACAAACATGACAAAAGACGACCTCTTCGACGCAATAAAAACACACGCAAAAGACGGCACAGACTTCGTAACAGTCCACTGCGGCGTAACCCGGGAAGTCCTCGAGACCCTCAAAAATCATCCCCGCACAACAGGCATAGTAAGCCGCGGAGGCTCAATGCTAGCAAAATGGATGACCCATCACAAAAAAGAAAACCCCCTTTACGAATACTACGACGAACTGCTTGAACTTGCCCGCAAACACGACATCACATTAAGCTTAGGCGACGGTCTGAGACCTGGCTCAATAGCCGAC
>DAOVYR010000155.1 GCA_030635525.1 Candidatus Nanohalarchaeota archaeon
AAGCCTAGGAAGCGCCTTAACAAGAATGATTATCATAAGAATCACCTTGATTGATGCAAAAGGCACCGGCCCAAAAAACAGAAGCAAATCAGCAAAAACATCCACAATACCCATAACTATGCCGGGAATAAAAAGAAACGGGAAATACACAAAAGAGATCGCACCCTTGACAAGAAGCAAAAGAGCAATCGCATTGACAAACAACTTAGGTCCCGGGATATCACCGAAATAAATCAGCAAAGCAGCAAAAACATCAATAACCCCGAAAACCTTATCAATCATAACCATCACATAAACTCATAATATTATACAAACAAACCAAACACAATAACTCAAATCAGGATAAGTTAACCCGATTCAATACTAACCCTAAATTCCCCGCGCAACTTTAAATATCTTCGCAAAAGTCCTGCTGAAAAAAAAGACAATAAAAAGACAAGAACAAAAATCAAAACAACAAACATCAACAAGCATAACACAGACAACACACCCCATAAGTTGGGTGGGTGGGGGCTCGAGAAAGAAATACACTCAATCAAAACACCAGTGACCTAAACCGAAGGTTTATGGTCGCTCTGATCGCCAGCCTTTCTGAAGGCTGAATGGGGATAAAACAGCATTTACATTAAAAAAACAAAAAGACATACTTCACAAAAACAAAAAACTAATCATCCTCAAACACAAACACATCCTCAATGCGCGACTTCAAAACCATAGAAATATCATAAGCCAGTTTAAGCGAAGGATTATACTTCCCCTTCTCAAGAAAAACAATAGTCTCCCTCCTGACCCCTACCTTCAACGCAAGCTCCTCCTGCGTCAGATCATACTTTGCCCTAAGCTCTTTAATTCTTGTTTTCATTTAATATCCTCTTCTGCGATAAACTGCACTAAAAAATCTTTATTTTCTTTAATTTTATTTTCACCATAATTATTCGCCTTTTCTTCCATAATACCATTTAAGTATAAGCCAAGAATATACCCCAATGATAAACAATAGTGACGCTATATCATTAAATAGAATATTCAATTTCCAGAACAGATCAATTGAATGAATCATGCATATCATTATGATAATTATCAATAATGCCTGATAACCTGCCTTTTCTTTGATTCTTACAGACCGTTCATCGCGGAGAAAATAATCTTTTGGTTTTGTGGATATATATAAACCCATTACGGTCAGTATTATTCCACTAAGAATCATGCCTGTTCCAAACAGTTGCACTTGTCTTGTCTGAAAAAAAACAATCAAAGACACACCCAATAGTATTATAACCAAACTCATTGCAAAAAATTGCAGAATCTTTTTATCTAGTTTCATTTTCATTTTACATCACCTTTTCTGTTATAATACCACCTAAGTATAGACCATGAACATACACCTGCAAAAATAGTTGCATAATATATCTCCATAACATCTATACCCAATGACTGAATTCTGTCTGCCCAAAACAAAATTGTTACAGACACCAAAGTTATCCAAAATGCATGATAACCTGCCTTTTCATTAATTCCTGTAACCCTTTCATCCACTACACGTTCTGTTTCTGGTTTTGTCAAAACCTGTAGTGCCAGAACAAAGAAGATTAAACCAGCAAGAATTAAACACACACTCAGAAAAAATATAGTTTTGGAACCTGTTTGAGATAACAATATAACAACTCCTAACAAGATAATACTCAAATCAATTCCCATAAACAGTAAACTCTTTTTATCTATTCTTGTTTTCATATCACTCACCTTTTTTATTGTCCTCACTCCACACCACCCAATTTATCATAATAAAACAAAGAAACAAGGCACACAAGAAGCGACCCGCCAAAAAGAGCCACAAACGCAGGAGCAAACAACTCAACGCGACCCGTCAGATATATATAAACAATCGTTCCAACCCCGAAAAATATAGTATACGCAAAAGCATTCCTTGTTGCCTTCCCTGTATTTGCCTCAATCCTCTCATCCTTCGCATTATACGTCCCAAAATAAGGAACAAAACAAAGAAACCACAAAAACGCAGTTTTCCCCTCAACAAAATACAAAAGACTCACAACAGACAAAAAACCCAGGTACCAAAGCATATTTTTCATTCCACATCACCCTTACCATTATAATACAAGAAAAATATCCCAAACAAAATAGCCATCCCTACTATGCCTATCCCAATTGCCTGACCGACATCCAACTCAACTATTTCAAGAACTTCCACACTGAAGCTTATCAGAAGCAACCAGTACAGAGAAACATAGTATGCCTTAGACGATGCATTAGTCATAACCTTCTTTGACCTCTCATCCTCAGAGGGAAACCCCTTTCTCACATCAAACCATCTTCTCTTTACGAATGGAATCATGAACAAACCGATTATCACTATGATTCCGATTGGTAAAACTATATCTATGATGTTTCCTTTAGCCAGTAGCGTAGCTGCAAGCAACAGTGAAGCCAGTATCACGAGCGCAGCTATAACCCATGCCAAAACAACCCTTGTCTTATCTTTCATCAGGACATCACCTTCAAAAGTTAATTATTTCTAACAGTATGTTAGATATATACAACACAAAATATTTAAACCTATCGTTTAGCCAATATACAAAAAACAAAAGAACTAAAATGACCAGAAAAAAACCTACTCCCCAATCTCCTCTTTAACAATCTCAACAATCTTCCTATTCTCAATCTTCCCTTTTAGCGCACCCATGCACTTCCCTATAACCTGCTTCATCTGCGCCCCCTTCTCCTTCTTAACAATACCTGCAATCAGCGAGCGCGCCTCATCCTCACCCATCACAAAAAGACCCTTACTCTCAACAATCTCAGAAACCGACTCATCAGACCCCGCAACATACCTAAGCACAACAGGAATCACATCCTTCGTAATCTTCCCTGACTTGACAAGACCAAACAACTCAAGAAAACTCTCATCACTGATACGGGCAACATCCACACTCTCACGCTTGCGCAGATCCGAAAGAACATTAACAAACACATTGCACACAACCTTAGCATCCACCCCGCACTCAGACACGCACCTCTCAAAAATACCAAGATAATCAGAATTAACAATCTGCAAAGAAAGCTCGCGGTTCAGCCCAAGCTCACGACAGAACCTCTCCTGCTTCTCATCCATAGTCTCAGGCAGCTTAATACCATCAATCCTCTCACGGTCAATAACAACATAAGGCACATCAGTCTCAGGATACATCCTGCTCGCACCCGGAAGCGGCCGCATATACTCACTATCCCCGTTAGCAAGCGCCCTTCGCGTCTCCTCAGGCACACCCAAAAGCAATTGGTTCACCCGCTCACAGACCGCACCAAGCGCCAAAAAAGCCACATCCTCACCAGCCGCGACAACAACAATCATATCCTTCTCCCCGGCCTTAAACCTACTGCGAAGCTTAGAAAACTCATCCACAAGCCCATAGCCCGACAGATCCTCATCAGTATGAATAATCCCCTTCACATGCGCACGCACCCTCGCGTAATTCGCAACCTCATTCCCAAGCGTCCTGTGCTTATGCAACATCCTCTTGAAAAACCCCGAAATCCCGGGTATCTTAACACCAAAGACATGCTTCCCGGACACAATCCTCGACTCAGACTTAGAAAACACATCAGTAACCTCTGAAACATCACACTCCACCTTACCAGACCCAC
>DAOVYR010000004.1 GCA_030635525.1 Candidatus Nanohalarchaeota archaeon
ACGAACACGAAATAAACGAAGCAATAGCGATACTAACCAAATACAATTCAATAGAATACGCAAAAAACACAGCAAAAAAAATAGTAAAAGACGCATGGTCTAAAGTAGATTCAATCCTGCCGGAATCAGAATCAAAACACACGCTATCCGAATTCGCCACCTACCTGATTGAACGGGACATATAACAAGAAACCATGTGATGAAATCCGGAAACACGGCGAGCGTCTCAACTTGGTTAAATTGGTTCCATTCTAGAATTATTTTTTGAAGTTAGTTAGCAATTCAACCTTCGACCTAAAATCCTAAGAGTTTCTTGCTAGGCTCACCCAAAAACAGTACGCAGACAACACAGATATGCGCTTGAGCACAGCAAACAAGTGACCAAAAACAGCACCACGAGAACACAGATATGCACTTGAGCGAAACGAACAAGTGATATATCATATACTCAAACAAAGCGCCAGTGACCTAAAGCGAAGCTTTACGGTCGCTCTGATCGCCAGCCTTTCAGAAGGCTGTCGCTCAGCCTTTTACAAGGCTGTGACTCAACCGTTTACAAGATTGTAATACAAAATTATATATACAGGCTCTTACAATAATTTAACATGGACTCAGAAACGAAAGTTGAAAGAACAACGACAGGTTGTAAGGAACTAGACAAACTCATTTGCGGAGGTCTCCCGCGACCATCAGTCACCCTCGTATCAGGATCCGCCGGAACAGCCAAAACAACACTTCTACTCCAGTTCATCTGGGATGGACTCCAGAAAAAAGAAAACGGCCTCTTCATAACCCTCGAAGAGACACCAGACGAAATAAGAAGAGACGCACTCCAATACGGCTGGAATCTCGAAAAATACGAAAAAGCAGGAGAGTGCAGCATAGAATTCTTTGACCCATTCGAACTGGGCGACATATCAAGCCGCCTGAAAGACCTCATTATCGTAAACAACTACAAAAGAGTAGTTATAGACTCAACCTCACTCTTCGGAATGTACATAAATGACCCATACAAAGTCAGAAAAAAACTATACAAACTGGTCCAGGCCCTGAAAGACGCCAACTGCACTGCCCTGTTATCCTCAGAAATACCTGAAAAGAGCGACAAACTATCACGCTACGGCGTCGAAGAATACGTAGTTGACGGCGTAATAATTCTATACTACACAGGCATGGAAAACGCCGTCTGCAGAAACGTAGCAATCAGGAAATTACGCCTCACAAACTACAAACACGGCACATTTCCCTTCGACATAACCAGCGAAGGAATAAAAATACTAAGAGACGAGCTATAACACACATTAAAACTACTTTTGAATGCCCGTCAACTTTTCAACAGCCACAACTATAGTCAAAGCAAATTGGTTTTTGGTGATTTTGCTCACTTATTTCATGCCTTGACATAACAAAACATATACACATTAGCACTTCTTCTAGCCGCACCAGACACACTTACCATTATGTACCCTACCGCCACACTTGGAACATTCCCTCTCAACACCATCAGTTACAAACCTCTCACCCCTCCCATCAACACTCCGGGACTTATGAGTATAATAAACATCACCTTTGGAAAGATCGCGAGACACCGTGTCATCCTCCCTCACAGCCGGCTCAACATTATTTCCCATCCTCAAAGAAGCATTGACCCTATACCCGCACCACACGCACCTGTTCTGGTATATCTTGCCGCCGCACTTCGGGCACTTAAGCTCAATTACCTTCTCAATAACATCAGTAAGATACCTCTTCCTTGCCAGCGAATGCGCATAATACACATCATGCTTACCTAAAACTTTAAGCAGCATCGTCGGAATCTTAAACGAAGACAGATTAATCTTCGGCACTTTCAACACAGGCGCACCGGCAGGCAGATTCCACGGCAAAACAGGCTCCTTTGAAAATATACCCTTCCCGCGCAAAAAGAACCAATACAACACCCCGGACAGAATAGCAAGCACAAGAGCAACCGCGCCAATAACATACCAGTTAACAGCATCATCAACAACAGGAGGAACTTCTTCAATACCGTCAAGCAGCAACCCGACATTCCTCTCAGCCTCATCAAGCGAGTAGCCTGCCTGCACATAATCCTCGCTTTCCAGATAATCCTCTGCATCCTTCAGATTCTTCATCGCAGCATCATAATACCCCTTTAATTCAGGAGTCAAAGAAGACACATCAATATCAAACAAAATCGAACCCAGCCTATCAAGCCTCTCCCTCAGGCGCAAAAGAATATTATCACTCTCAAAAACGATTCTCAGCGTCACAAAAGCATCTCTCCTTACATTGCCACTAAAAACAGACAACGTGCATCCGGAATCGCCGCCAACATCGCCACCAGAAGAACACACCCTGACAACCAAAGAATTATGTTCACCAGGGTAAAGCACACCAAGTAAAGAATCAAAATCAGCGCTAAACCCGTAAGGAATACCGGAAACCTCCATCTCCATATCACTAAGCATCATATTCCCGGTATTTGAAATACTCACAGGCACATCAACACAACCACTTCCATCTTTCGCAACATTCAAAACATAATAGTCACCAGCATAGACTGAAAAATCATAGACATCCTCCACGACCTCTACAGGATCATCATCAACAATCACAACTCCTCCCGAACTGCCCCCTCCAGTCGTCGTAGACGACGAACTCCCGCCGGAACTACCCCCGTCGTCGCAGGACGTCGCCTGGTAAGAGCCGCTGCAACAATACCCGGAACTGTAAAGCACACCGCCACACCAGCAGAACGGCGTAATCGCACCATGAGCACAACTACCATAAGCAGTCGTCATAGTCACATCAACATAAGTGATATTCCCGCCCGTCACATTGTACGGCCCCACAGCCTCATCATTATAACCTGCTTTCTCAGCCCGGAAATACAGGGACGAATTATACTCACTCACATTTATCTTAAAAAACACAAACCCCCCACTGCCAGTAACCTGATAACCAGTATAGTTCGTATTATTATACCACAAACTGACATTAACCCCCAAAAGACCGGTACTTACCCTGACCATACTATACCCGCTACTGCTATTCAAAACAATAGTTTTATTATTCCCTGTCTGCCTGTCCATACCGGCAATAACATCTGCATAGATCACCTCTGCAGGCTCCATATACCCTGCCAGATACAACTCCGTTTCATTAAACGAAACCAGATAACTCCCCGGATTAACTTTTGCAAAAAACAACTCTCCACTCGAATTAGTAGTGCTGTTCCTGCTCCCAAGCGTAGTATTATCAAGTACCATAGTAATATTGGCAATACCTGAAGAACCATTAGTCAAATTGACATAATATCTGGTCTCAAACACAGTAAATATCTTTGCATTCATACCCCCGGGATTCGCGACAGAGATAGTATCATTACCTAAAATTGCCAGATATTCGGGAATACCAGTAAAATCAATATCATATACCCCAGGCAAAACCTTATAAAACAAGGCAGAACCATTAACAGTGATCACCTCAGGATAACCGACAATCGACACATTCACCCCATCCATACCCTGGCCGTCCTGGTTCAACAAAGTAATATTAACAACCGTAGGCTCTAAAGTCAAATTTAACTGCTTCTCCGTACCCTCATCCACAGTAAAAGTTGTTAGATTGACCCCATAACCCAGGTGAGTTCCATTGACGACTAAATCATATGTAATATTACTGCCGCGAATAAAATCTCTCGCAAAACCATTCCCATTTGTAACAAAATTGCGCACATCACCCATACCGGAATAATAATAGCTGACATTTGCCCCGCTTATTGGCTCATTCCCTGACTTAACCGAAAAATTCACAAAACCATACGTCAACGGATACAGATAAAACTTCAAACCAGACTGGCTTCCATCATAACTTATAGTCTGGGGCAGGCGCTCATAATTACCTGTATCCAGATCAAGATAATACGGACTATAAAATGGATTTATCGTCAAAAAGAAACTTCCAAGAACAGTATCATTCGTATACATTAACGTATGCAACTCATCATAAATCTCAACAACAATAGGACCATCATTTTCAGATGGTATTAATTGAGAAGTATTAACATCATATACAAGACCGCTAACAGAACCATCTCCAGTCAACTCAGCATTCTTTGTTATAATTTGACCATCACTATACTTGTTGGCAAAAGACTTATCTGTCAGATAACCATCCATAGATATCTCAATATCATAGCTTACATTAACAGGAGGGTCATCCGGATCTGAATCCTGAAGAAAAGGACTGATACGCATCGCATAACTACCGTTGCCATATCCGCCGCCAGACCCCACAGCCACAGTCTCGTACCTCACAATTCCGTCCTCTAACAACTTTATCACTGCTCCATCCAGCCATTTTTTAGGAGATGACGTTGTATTGAAAAATTTATCAGATATAATTCCTGATATTGTCGCAGTCCCGTTCACTGAAACACTAACAGAATCCTTTATATCAGCTTGCTCAGGATTGAGAGCAGCAACATTATCAGAGTATGTACCACTAAAAACCACTGCCTCGAGTAAAGAATCATAGACATCATATCCCGGCGCATCGACATGCACATAATAATCCACCTGCCCGTCAACCACAACAGACATCCGGCCATTTCCAAGAGTCTTTTGTCTGGCAAAAGTCAATCTCCCGAATCTTATTATGACTGTAGAATCACCGTACCCAATATCATTTCCATTGATCTCTGTAGTATACACTCCATCCGGAATATCATAAAACACCACAGTACCAGTTGCATTTGTCCTGTTTGTTGCATATTCCTGGGGCTGGTAATCATATAAAGTAACAGCAACATACTGCAAAGGATTCCCTGTTGAATTTTGAACCGTGATGGTTATATTCTGAAAACCCACAGAAACATTAATATACGGCGTCGGGTCCAGATCAACAGTCTTATTTTCCCCTGCAGAGATGTTAAACGACGTTGAATTAAACACCCCGTCCTTATCCACCCAGAGATTATAATTCAAACATGGCAGCAGCCTATAGAAAGTCACAAACCCACCAGAATCAGTAACTCCCTCAAGCGTCTCTCCGGTCGCATCACGCGCGACAGTCACATTATCAGATTCATAAACCGTAACATCTGCACCGCCAACCGCACTCCCAAAAGCATCAGTAATATTAGCCCTCATAATAGTCGTATTCACAGCAAGTGTCAGGCTTCCATCCACAATAGAATTTCCATCAAGAATCCACGTATGTATACCATAACCCTGCAAAGATCCATCCACATATAATTCATACTCCAACTCGTCCAGTAAACCATCAACATCAAACACAACTTTCCCGTCCGCGCTTACCTCCTGCGCAAAATAACCTGCGCCAGAAAGATCTACAATCACCCCGCCACCCACATAATCGCCAAACGAATCCTCTAAGAAAACCGTAAACACAGAGCCGCCCGAAACACCAAAATCAGGATCCTCAGGAACCACAGGATCAATCTCAATAAACAGGTTCTCCCCCCACGAAATATTAAACGTAGTGGAATTTGTTACATACTCATAACCAGTATAATTCCTGTAATAAACCTCATAATTTCCATCCCGATCATCATGCCACACAACATGCACATCATCATCGGAATCAACAGCAATATCAGGATATGCAGAAGTATCCGCATCATTTGTCACCTTCACATCACTATTCCATCCAGCGCCGGAAGTATGATTTTTGTAATAAATCTCATCATTTCCATCCCTATCATCATACCATACAATATGCAAATTATTACCGGAATCCCTGACAATACGAGGATCATTAGAATTACTCGTATCTACTGTCAGCCTTGTATCATTACTCCATCCACCACTTGAAGTATAATTCTTGTAATAAACTTCCTTATTTCCATCCCTTTCATCTTCCCAGACAACATGCAAACTATTACTGGAATCTCTAACAATATCCGGATTATATGAATCGGCTGAATCATCTGTCAACCTCACATCATCACTCCACCCGGTAGCAGAAGTACGATTCTTGTAATAAATCTCTGCATTTCCATCCCTTTGATCATACCAGACAACATGCAGATTATTACTGGAATCTACAGCGATATGAACAGACTCTGAGGAAGCAGCATCATTTGTCAGTCTAACATCGCTACTCCAGCCATTCGAAGAAGTATAATTTTTATAATAAATTTCTGCATTAGAGTCCCTACCATCAATCCAGGCAACATGCAGATTATTACTGGAATCTGCAACTACGTGAGGCAACAGCGAAGAACCGGCAGCATTCGTCAGCCTTACATCACTACTCCAGCCACTTGAAGACGTATAATTTTTATAATAGATTTCATAATTTCCATCGCGATCATCATGCCAGACAACATGCAGATTATCACCGGAATCAAGCACCATATGTGGCACCGCCGAGTCTCCAGCCGCATTCGTCAAACGGGTATCTGCTCCCCACCCTAAAGAAGTATGATTCTTATAATATATTTCAGAATTCCCATCCCTATTATCTTCCCAGACAACATACAGATTATCAAGCGAATCTGCAGCAATGCGTGGAAGAGATGAAAGAGCCGTTTCATTAGTCAACCTGACACCGACACGTACGGCTTTACTTATATTCACACTGCACCCTGTACATGGCAAAAGCCCTGTAAACGTAACGAGACCACTCAAATTCGTTAATCCAACCAGATTATGCCCTGTAGAATTCTGCACGACACTGCCAGTAGAATTCCTCAACTCAACATCCGTACCCGGCACTGAATTATCATCCGGATCCATTACACGAACCATAAGCGATGTATACTCATTCACATTAAAGCTATTCACCTCAGTGACATTTTCATTCAGATAACTATCATACCCAGTGATTCTCCAGCCTAAAGTACTGCCGCCCAAACCAGTCGTATCAAAAGAGAAATTAGACCACGCCCCGGTTCCCGACAAGAACACAACAGATTCAGGCACCCAAAATCCTGTCCTGTTCGTCTCCAGCCACGCCGAATGAAGTTCCATCGCATCCGTCCAGTAAGCATATATACCCACAATATCTCTCTCTGTCGTACCAGAAGAAGAATTATCCCCCACACTCCAATAAGCAGGAGCGATAGTATCCCCAAGCACCACATTCTTATTATTTATCCCGTATCCAATAGTTATCCCGGACTCATAAGCATCATAACCCGCCTTAACAACAGAAAAATTATAATCACCAGCAAACATCCTATGAAAAGTAATATTTCCATCCGAATCAGTCAAACCCGTCAATGATCCGCCACTAAAATTTGTAGCAACTGTCGAGCCGACAGGCCCGTCCCATACAGTAACAGTCGCTCCCACAATTGTATCAGTGTCATTCTGGACATGCACAACCAACTGATTATCACCTACATGGCTGGAATAATCAATTACCGAAGACACACCAGCCATAGATGAATTAACGACCAGCGTACTCACAACCTTGGCACAGCCAACAGCACTCCCATCCATCACCAGATCATAAGTCCCGACTGGCACTTTATCAAATGAAACCACACCACTATCTGACGTCGTATTTGCAGAAAAGAAACATAATCCCGTCGTATTCTGGAAATCCAGGCAACTCACTTTAGTCAAACTCACATTTATACCGGCAACAACCTGACCCGAACAATTTGCACCTATGCCAATAACAGTTCCATTCAATGAATACGGTCCAAAATCTGTTTGATTTGAGAAATGAAAAGCACTGATTCTCGCATTCTTAATTGGCCAGTTATTTAGGGCATCAGCCACATATAATTCAAACACAGCCATCAGACTTTCATCAAAAGACTGGCTCGTAGTATATCCATTGCCATTATTATTCAACACCAGCTTCGGATAGCCATGAGAATGTGCATAAAACTTATACCTTGAATTCCCGTCTATCCTGATTAAAACTTCACCATCTATATCTGTAGAAGCCATGTATCTTGGTACCGTGCTCAACTCCTGATTCACATCAAAAATCTTAACTACAGCGCCAGGTACCGGATCCCTACTCAGGAAATCAGAGATTTTCGCATTGACAGATATCGTACCAGTTAAGCTCCCGTCTAATATCATATCAATACCGGGAAAATAACCACCACCAACACCATTGAAAACCATCGTTTCATAACCGCTCCTGCTGACTTCGACAATATAATTTGCCGTCGCACCTAAATTTATTGAAAAGCCACCATCAGCATCAGTTTGTAACTGATACAAATCCACACCGTCCTGCATATTCTTAAAGAGCACAATAGCATCTGCTAATTTTATCGACTGCTCATACTCATCATTGATAGTCCCATTCACTGTCGTACTCCCAACCAGCTCCACTTCCTGTGACTCCAAACCCTCCGTAGCTGTACAACTCCCGCCGCAATCATATATCCCTGCATCATACCCTGCAACATTATACGCAACCCTATACTGCGTCCCGGAAGGAATATCTACAGAATATAGCCCATCACCATCAGTCACAGCAACATAACTACGCACATGTGTCATCTCAGTAACCGTCACATTTACCCCGCCAAGCAACCGACTGCCAATCTTTCTGGTCTCTGCATCCATGACCGCGCCGCTAATAACCGCCTTGCCCGTAAGTTCGATATTTCCAAAATCGCGAGCAATACTATATTGCGATGTGTCAACAGCATAATAACCACTTTTTTTAATCTCCAGATAATAACTGACCCCATCCTGAATCTCAAACGAAAAATATCCATTTGCATCAGAAGTCGTATTATGCAAGACAGCACCATCAACAATCAAATTCACTTCAGCCAAAGAAATCGGTATCGTAGTAACATTATTATCCTTATACTTATCAACAAGCCTGCCTTGAACCACAGCAGACCCAGACAACCGTATATTCAACATGACACTCCCGTTCTCACTCGTCGTATTCTGCTCATATCCTGCCTTCGTAGTCTCCACAGTATAACCCAAAGTATTATTTCTTATTCTCAGCAAGAACTGTCCGCTCACATTTGTCTGCACATTATAGGCAAAATCACCACCAATCTCAGATATACTCACATTCGCTCCCTGTATAGGCTCATCATTCAGATCATCAACAACCACACCCCCTACCTGCAACAGACCAGCCAGAGTTGCATCAACCTGCTGCGAACCATGATAGCCCACATCATCCTTATTCATTACCTTAGTCTCATACAAAGGTGTACTAAACTGCACATCATAAAGATTAGTAGAATTCAACAAACTTATCGGAAGAAACATCCTATAATATCCATTCGCATCTGCAGACGTATTATAATAATATGCATTATCATAACCAAAGCGATTACTTGTCCCATGCTCAAGCAACTGGACAAACACATTGCCTATCAACTTCTGATTATACTGGTCTCTCACATAGCCCTCAACAACAGACGTCCCTGCCAGCGGATAGGACTTAATAACATTCTGCCCCTCCAAAACAGAAAAGAAAGCAGAATCCAGTTTATCATCGTAATCAGGATGCGTTATATCAAGCCAGTAATCGCTATTAATATCCCCCGTAACAAACAACATCACTTGCCCATCATTACCGGTCATGCCCTGTGATCCCCCCACCCCGACTACCCTCACTAAAGCATCAGGTATCGGTCTGCCATTCACCACATCGGTTACAACAGCAGTAACACTTCCCCAGCCTAAGTCATACAAAGAAATGTCCAGTCGACTCTCACTTGACGAAGAATTAGCTTCCTGCAAAGCCAAAGCCACCTTAATATATGCCTGATGAGAGACATTAACAGTATAATTGAAGTCCCCGCTCATCCATAAATCATAGTGACCAGATGAATTAACAGTAGCATTATATATCACATCACCTGTGGTATTAATCACCTTTAACAAAGCACCCTCTATTGGAGCACCGGTCCGGATATTCGTGACAACACCATACAGATGAGTATTCCCACTTAATTCCACAGTTTCAGACCAGGGACCAATATTTGTTCTATATAGACTATGCGTCACATTAATCCACGGAACAAAAGAAGAAAAATTCACAATTTCCATTGAATAAGATCCATTACTATCCGTACTCACAGCACAATCCGTCGCATTCATAAAAGCCACCTGTGCTGCTTCAACAGGCGTTAAATCAGATGCATCTAGTACAACACCAGACAGATTCTGCACCGTAAATGAAACATCAGTTACATTCAAAAGATTATAATGCGTTGCATTTATCCGGAGGTTATAATCAGCAGGAACGAGGGAAGAAAAGTCTGCTGTAGCGCTCCATAGCGAGCCATTCCACTTCATAGTCCCATTTAAATTAGTATCCTCCACAAGCAGATAATTCACATTCCCGGTTATATTATCTACAGAGTGATCCACATGAGTTGCATTTACAAAAAAAGTGACCTCAGATAAGTTTTGCACATAATCTTCAAAATAAGTTACAGCCAAATCCCCTACCGCAAACCAGTTAGAATTATTATTACTCCAGTTACCAGAAGACGCGTTCGTAGCATTTACACACACATAATAATCACCTGGAAGCAGGCCACTTATATCCACATTTGTTGCATTCCACAAACTGCCGTTCCAATACATCTCAAGACTTTTGACAGTAACATTATAACCAGTAAAATTATAGATCGTATAGTTTAAGTACCCATTAACGTCATTTAGCTGCCCGCCATCAGTTGCATTTGCAGTAACATTTAATGAAGTTGCATTTGCAGCAACAATAATCCAGGCATCCGCCATGATCGTCGGATCAAAACCACCATCCACTGCTGCAACTAATAAAAGCAATGTGATTCCAAGCGCCCAAAATATCTTATTTCCAACTGCATTCATTTCAAAAACCTACTCTTCTTCCTCTTCCGCAGGTATAGCAACTAAGCGCCTGCTACCAGGCTCATCAACACCACCACTAATAGGCTGATACACATAAGACCTGCCGACCATAATCCTCTCAAGCCTGCCGCTATCACGCAAAGCTTCAAGATACCCCCCTAGATACTCCCGCCTGACATTCAGGCGCCTCGCAAGCTCAGAAACAGACATCGGCTTCTCTTTCAACATATTAAAAAGCTGCTCTTCACCCATAATATCCCCTTGCTAACATAGAACAAATCATATCCCCCAACATATCTACCCTCATAAAATAATGAATATATCAATATCTCAACATATCAAGACAACTACATAATCACATTATAGTATATAATATGAACCCCTATATATATGTTTGTATAGCGTACCATATAGACGACTAACAACAAACACCGATAAAACAAGAAAAAAACACAAGACATCAAAGACAATTAACCTGAACTTCACTCATCCAAATTCACCAAACAGAACTTCTCAAAAGAGCAAATCTAAGCAGAAACCACCCTAAAGAACTGACAAAAGCACCAACAATAATAATAATAACATATCAGTTCAGTAAACTCATTTCCACACGCGCATAGTCATGCTCTGGTAATTTATATATCGTCCCTGAAAATCCATCAACATCAAGATACGAACCCCGTCCATTCTCATATTCAGGCACATCACCCAATCTTATCTGAACAAGAGGCTCAAAAAGTAGAGACTCAGCCCCATATCTTCCAACTTCCAACCTTCCATCATCATCAGGTCCATCCACGAATTTACCTTTAACGACATAAGGTTCGCCTAGCTCTATGCCATCAATATCTCTCTGCCTACCATCAGCCCTATAACCTTCAATCATTCTTGAAATCTCTAAAGCATCCACGACAATCCCCCACAACTACCAATATATAGTAACGAGAGTATTTAAATCTTTCTATACCTCAATAGATATCGATTTAGACCCAAAAACAGCCAATTTTAAGCCTAAAAATGCCTATAAGACTCCCACAGGCCACAATACTCAAACAATACAAGTGTGCGCTTGAACAAAGCGAACCAGTGACCTAAACCACACCAGAACAGACAAGTGACCTAAAACGCAGTTTTATGGTCGCTATGATAGTCAACCTTTCTGAAGGTTGAAGCGAAGGTTTACGGTCGCTCTGATAGCCAGCCTTTATGAAGGCTGTCGCTCAGCCTTTTACAAGGCTGTTTGTGGTCGCCCTAATGATCAACCTTTTACAAGGCTGCAATCAATCTTTAAATTCATCAAAAACCGATAAAACTAAATGCCTGAAATATCAAGACAATTCTTCCCTTACGAAGACATAAACAAACCAGAACACAAACCCATAATAACAATCGCGCTAATAATCACAAACATCATAATCTTCGCAATCAGCCTCTCAAACTTCAAAGAAATAATATACACCTACGGCTTCACAGCAGCCAGCCCCGCACTAACAACAGCCATCACATCAATGTTCCTGCACGGTGGCTTCGGTCACATACTCGGCAATATGTGGTACCTCTGGCTCTTCGGCGACAACATAGAAGACAAATTCGGAAAAATCAGATACATCGCAATATACATTTTATCAGGAATGATTGCACTGGCAACCCAATACCTGACAGACCCCACATCACAAATACCTGTAATCGGCGCAAGCGGCGCAATATCCGGCCTGCTCGGCGCATACCTCGTACTCTTCCCGAAAGTCGTAGTAAAAACAATAGGCCCATTCTACCAGATATACCGGATAAAAGCCAAATACCTCATAGCCCTGTGGTTCGCGATACAACTCATCCTCGGAACCCTAAGCATAATCGGCGACAGCGCCTCAAACATAGCATTCTTTGCACACATCGGCGGCTTCCTCGCAGGCCTGCTTGCAGGCATCATCTACAAGATAAAAAATCATAAATAATCTTTTTCCAACTATTCAACAAGAGACTTTATTCTCACAACAAGTTCCGGTTGTATATAATGATGGACAGTCACAGTATAACTCTCCTTCCAGGCATGTTCCTTCTTCACAAACCTCTTATGGCCAAGCTTCTCAGCAATCGACAGAAAGAAATCACGAACTTCCTGCTTTGTCACTGAACTATGTCCCTTCAAAAACGACTTTGCCCTGGCAGTTGCATAATACGACCTCACAATATGAGGATAAAACTCTTCACCACAGTACCGCTTGAACGCATCCCTGAACTGCACATCCGAAATAGGATGCCCCGTAGACCGGTTCACAAAGACGAACGACGATTTGTCAATCGGCGCAAGAATATCATTCAACCTCCCTATATATACATCTGGAAACTTCTCTGTAATTTTCATCGGCACGCCATTCTTTGCCAGATAATCAAACGTCACATAATTGCCATTAATCGATATATCACCCTTCTTCAGCGTCGTCAACCCCTTGTGAGCATGAGCCCTATAATAAATCTCATTTCCCACCCTCATATAAGTCCTAAGCAAAGTATACATAGGAACCGCAAGAGAGTCGCTCTTATCCCCCAAAGCAGACAAAACATTACGCTTGAGTTTCAGATAATGTCTTCCGAACTCCTCCACTGCCTTGTACTTTTTTTCAACAGATAGATTCCTTTTTTCAATCGTATAGACATAAGCATAATTACCACACGGATTGCGGTACAATACATCCCAATGATCATTAGAAGTCTCATCGTGAATTGTCAAATGCTCGGCAAATAGCGAATATGCCTTATCCAACTTTCGCCCGTCCGGCAAAACATCAATTCTCGCACCCTGTACTTTTCCATCGACAGACAACTGCCCTTTAAGAAACTTCGGACTCTTCTTATCTATAAGATACTCAAGATTATCATGAGCCACAAAAAGTTCAATCACCTGCATTACCTCAGGGAAAAGCCTGCTTGATTTTCTCCAGGAACCCCTGGTCTTTTCATAGACTTCCAGACCCTTACTCTTGATCCTGAAAGTTCCTTCCATAACTGGCTTTAATTTTTTCTCTTTCATATGTACAACATTATAGATACTGCAATTAAAATATCTTACTCGCATCCCCGCCATATATCCATGAAAATTACCGTCCACAAACATGTCAATAAAACGGGGCAGAAACATATCTCATTCTATAGAACTTTCCTGTTTAAGCAGACAGCAACTGCAAAAACAAAAATAAAGAAAACACTGACAAAACTAAGACCAGGAGTCTCCGAAGACATATCACGACTCGTTTTGACAACAGCAACCGTAAAATCACCATAAGATATCAGGCCTGTGAGGGTAGACTGAGCACTCACAGTAACTTTATACGTGCCTACTTTTCCAGCTAAAAAAGATATTGGCACACGAACACCTGACTTGGATTCGAGAGAAACAAGCTTTGTCCTCGGTTGCATATATTCATCCGAAAACTCAGAGTCACTGAATTGCAGCCATGACTCTGCACTTAGAGGACTTGCATAAAGCATGACCTTAATAGTATCCGGAACAGGAATCCGGTTATCTATCTGCAAAACAATAGTCTCACTGTCTCCAAGAAGCGCTTCAACACGATTCCCGGTACTCGGTGTGATAAATCCAACACCCGGAGGAACCGGAAAATAGCAAATGGAAAAGTCAAAACATGAATTATTGAAGCATTCATCCGGCAATATACACTCGCACCCATCTTCCTTTTTGACGTCAAACATACCACTGACCGAAGTATTATGATTATCAGACAAATCCGAAGAATCAACATTATATGTATATCCATTTACTTCACAGGACGTATTAAACTTAATAGAGCAATTTGTTTGCAAAGGAACAGCAGTATGATCTACTTTACACGTATAAGGACCAGCAGAAATCAAGGTATAATCACAGCCACTACCTGCATCAATACAGGTAACCTCAAAAACTACAATACCCTCAGAAACAACAGGATCAGGATAACTATTAATATAAACCTCGGGCGCCAATGAATCCCAGTTCACCTCAATCTCCACGTTTCCGGGGATAACAACAGCAAATGCGATAGCACCCGAAGCGCCGGATGGATAAGCACCAATATTTGTCTTAACACCTCCCGAAGTCACAAATACCTTATATGTCTCAAATGGCAACAAGCCCATCACATCATAAGTAGCAGTTATCCCCGCCACAGAACTCGTCTCATTCCACTTAACAAGACAGCTGTTCCATATCAAAATCTTTCGCGTCAAACGGGTTGGCCCTGAAACCTGCGTTCTGAGCGAAACGTCGCCGGCATCGTCATACACATAATTAAACCACGAAGCAGCATCATTAAATCGTACCTCTCTTAAAGTAAAATTCGTCCTTGTAAAGTTATTTGTCGCTCCTGCATTTTCAAGATAGTAGTCATAACTCGCCCCCGAAACAATTGAACCGCCACTCACATTATTTCCCGCAGACGATATGACAGCAAAACCCTCAGCAGTAATATCCGATGTCATAATTGCATTGTCCGAAATCGTATTCGAATCACTTGATGATTCAACACGGAACCCTACAGCACTACTACCGGATGTCGTGACATTATTGCCTGAAACACTATTCATTTTGGACAAAGTAAAACTGACACCATATCCATCATCACCAGAGGTATTAATATCATTGCTCAAAAGCGCGTTTGTATCAGACGAACTAAGGCTGATGCCATAACCGTCCTGATTTGAGGTCACAATACTATTATCCAAAAGCATATTCGTATTAGACAAAGAAAGGCTTATACCACGCCCCCCGTTGCCCGACGTTGTAATACTATTATTTGAAAGCGTATTTGTTGCAGAAGAACTAAGGCTTATACCATAAGCATCCGTATTTGAGGTCACAATGTCATTGTCTGAAACATTGTTCACATTTGATGAGACCAGAGATACACCATAAGATTGAATACCCACAGTCTTAAGATCATTACCCGAAACATTGTTTGTCCCCGACGAACTAAGAAGAACAGCATAAGCATTTGCATTTGACGTTGCAACCGTATTATTGAAAAGCGTATTTGAGTTAGCAGTGGATAAATACACGCCATCACCACCGAAACCAGAAGTCGTAATCTTATTAGTCAAAACCCTGTTTGTACTGGATGAAATAACACCAATGCCGCGACCATCCATATTCGTTGTCGTAATTGTGTTGTTAAAAATCGTGTTAGAGTTGCTAGACGAATAGACATCAATACCATACGCACTCCTGCCGGAAACAGTAACTATGTTATTCGACACA
>DAOVYR010000143.1 GCA_030635525.1 Candidatus Nanohalarchaeota archaeon
CCCTCCGTGGTCAGAACCAATTCCAATCATAACAATCACACTCCTTTCTATATTATAGCTTTTACGATATACAAAAAATTAGAAAAACAACTTTAATATAGTTAACGCTATGGCGAAGCCATTGCACAAATGACTTTAGCATGCCTATTTACCCCGCTCCCCGAAAATTATCGCAGCCCCTATCACAATCAAAATAAGCGGCCATAGCTTCGAAAACGCATCATCAATAAAACCGAAATTCTCAAGAACAAAAATGACCCCGATTGTAATCAGGATCCATGGAAACAAACCTGCTTTTTTCTCTATTTTCATACTACCACCCCTTCTTTTGCACAACGCCGGCACTCGAAGTCTCCTCATCAACCACTGCATCGCCCATATACTGCACCTTCCCCCCGCTTGTCGCCTTTGCCTTGAGTTTCAAAGAAGCATACACCTGCGCAACCCCTGCACTGCTCGCACTGGCATCAACCACATCAGCCACAAGTTCAAAAGCATTGATCTTTCCGGAACTTGATGCATCAGCATAAAGATTGTCTGCTTTGCCCTCAACTGTAATAGAGCCGGCGCTACCTGCATCCAGCGTTACATCGATTGCCTCGACCTCTACCTCAACCTCGCCGGCCGAACCTGCATCGATCTTAATATTTTCACCCTCTATAACCGAACGGCCGATAATCCGTCCAGCAGACTGTGCATCTAACTCCTCGATCTCCTGGAAACTGACATAGACATTCACAGGCTTTATGTTTCTTATGCACCTATCAATATACACTTCAAGCTTTCCACCCCGGACCTCAGTCTTCACAAGATCAATAATATTATCCTCTGCCTCCACTCTTGCATTTGCCTCGTCACCCTTTTCAAGATAGACATTGACCCCGGTGCTCGCAGAAACTCTCTTGAACTCGACAAGATTCCTCATATCGCTCGTAACATTACCTGAACCCGTCACACAATCAACACCAAAAGGAAATGAACCGGTGCTAAAACCACCTAAAATTCCTGCTCCGACCTGGCCGGCCCCATAAAAAACAAGAAGCAAAAGCGTCAGGGCAAGAACCGCAAACCCTGCATCTGCTCTCTTGTACATGATGGCAACTCCGGCAATAATAAGCCCGACAGGCCAGTAATCACCGAAATACTGCCAGAACGAAAAATCAACAATACCTGTATTATTAACAACCAGAAACAACCCTATTGCAATAAGAAAAACTCCAAAAAATCCGGATGCTCTGCCTTTACGCATCATATCACCGCCTCAAAATAATATATGCTCCTACTCCAATCAAAGCAAAAGGCCACACATAATCAAGCGTGAACCATGAAAAAAGCTTTTGAAAAATAAACACAACCCCAAGAATAACAAGCGCCACACCAAAAAGAAAACTTCCATCAACATCGCTTCTCTTTTCCCTCAAAGAAGCCATCTTCCGAGCATCCCTTCTCTTTTCCCCTGGATGAGCACTCATCCGATCGGACTCAGGAATTATGATCGATGCAATAATATAAAAAATAATAAACTCCCCTGGCTTTGCCAGAAACAAAACAACCCCGATAATCCTAAGAACCACAGGATCAATATTCAGATAATCCGCAAGCCCGCCAAAAACCCCGGAGATAATCTTGTCATCCTTTGACCTGCAAAGACGGCGCCCCTGCTCTGTCTTAACTGTCTCTTCTTCTTTCGATTTTTTCTTTTTCTCATCAGTCTTCATGATGCTCACCAAGAAAATATCTACTATAATATATACTTATGAGTCTTCAAATTTATATATCTATCGACACAACAAATCCCCTAAAAAAATAAGATACGGCAACCGGGATTTTCAAACGAAGTCTGAAAATACAGGAAATCTTCAGATTTTCGAAAATTGAACCCGGGACTCGAGCTATTTCCAGCCACATCACCAAGCAAACATAACCTAACATAACTACACTGACAGGTGCCCACACCGAAGGTGTGGTCGCCCTAAGCGCCAGCCGATTATGCGGCTGAGCGCAAGCAGTTATGCGGCTGAGCGCCAGCCGATTATACTACTGCATACCAATTGATTATGCGGCTGTGGGAAGCTCACATCATACCCCTAGACCATTGCCGTATACACATAAAATACCCGTAAACCTTAAAATATCTTGCGCATACATAAGAATACCTTTATAAAAAAGCACACACAATAATCTCAGATATTTAAGCAGATATAAATTCTCAAGCGGGTGATAACATGGATAAACTGGACGATGTAATAGAATTCATACAGGAACTATCAGAAGACCGCAGAGTTCCAAGAAACATCCGGGCGCTCATACAGGAAGCAGTAGATACATTAACCGACGAAAAGCAGACCGCAACCGTAAAACTCTCAACAGCAACAAGCCTCCTTGACGAGGCAAGCAACGACCCGAACATTCCATCACACACAAGAACGCAGATCTGGAACATTGTGAGTATGCTCGAATCACTCCAATCAGAACAGGACTGAAACACCAAAAGTTAATAAGCTTTAAAACATTACCTACCAAAAAGATACCATACATACAATATATTTATATAACTACCCATCAATTAACAATCAACAACATATTAAATACGACAAGGTGATAACAATGCCTATAAAAGGATTTTTAGAAAAAATAAAAGGTTCAAGCCCGGTTGAAGAAGAAGATGATGTAGACTACATCGAACTTGAATCAAGTGATGCTCAAAATGACGGGAAACTGCAGATTAAGATAGAATCCCTGACCGAATTCGCAGACACAGAGCGCATACAAAGCGCCTTAAGAGAAGGCTGCATCGTCTGGGTAAAAATCAAGCCACTAAAAGAAAAAGACATGGCAGAACTAAAACGCTCTGTTGACAGGCTAAGAAAGACCTGCGTTGCAGTAAACGGTGACATAGCCGGCATTGACGAAGACTTTCTCATACTCACTCCTGAAAAAGTAACAATCCACAGGGGATGAATAAAACAATAAAACATTTCTCAAGGGTTGTACCGCAACCCTATTTTATATCTTTACACAAGAACAACCTATAACTATATGGAAAAGCCATTCAGTCCAAATAGTTATGGCTTTTACTATACATACAATTTTCGGCTTGAGAATCAAAATAGATGGGAGGAGAATATGAACACAACAATAAGAAAAGAAGAAGAAAAGGATTATAAACAGATTTATGAAGTAAACAAGTTAGCTTTTCAACAAGAAAATGAAAGTAAATTAATTGAGAAAATAAGAAAAAGCAAAAATTTTATTCCTGGACTTTCGATTGTAGCAGAGATTGATAATAGAATTGTTGGACATATTCTTTTTTCGAAGATAAAGATTATAGGGGCTTCAGATTATGAATCTCTTGCTTTAGCTCCTATGGCTGTTATTCCAGAGTTTCAAAAAAAGGGGATCGGGTCTGAATTAATTAAAAAAGGAATAGCTAAAGCAAAAGAACTGGGTTTTGACTCTATAATTGTTCTCGGGCACAAAGAATATTATCCGAGATTTGGATTTCAAAGAGCTTCAAAATGGGATATAAAATGTCCTTTTGAAGTTCCTGAAGATGTATTTATGGCAATTGAGTTAACTGAAAAAGCACTTGAAGGTAAAGCTGGAACTGTTGAATATCCAGACGAATTTAATGAAGTTGAATAAATACTATTCGTTCACCTAAAAATACCCCAACAAAAAGCCCAGACTACCTAAAATCACAAAATAAATCCCTAAAAAAACAGACAACTACTTCTTCTGGACTTTCTCAACAAGAACAGCATCAACAGAGCCATATTGTCCCGGTCTGCTCGTAACCCTGCAAACACCGACGTCCGTCTTAATCAGAGCACCCTTAGTAATAACCTTTTGCCTGACAAAATGCGGATTCGCCTTATTCTCAATAACCTCAAGATCCTTCGCCTTCTTTACAGACTTCGACTTTTGATCAGCAACATTAACAACAGACGCA
>DAOVYR010000034.1 GCA_030635525.1 Candidatus Nanohalarchaeota archaeon
AGTATAGTTATATTTGTCCATTTAGTAACGACCTGAATTATAATCCCAGGTTGTGTCCCAGTTTTTTTTGTTTTGTGAGCAGGTATTTTTTGTTGTTTTTGTTTGGCTTGATTTTGATTGGTATTGTTTCAACTATTTCAATGCCATATGCACAGAGTCCTTTGATTTTTTTGGGGTTGTTTGTGAGGAGGCGGATTTTTTTTAGGCCTAAATCTGCAAGTATTTGTGCGCCGATGCCGTAGTCGCGAAGATCTGCTTCGAATCCGAGTTTCTCGTTTGCCTCAACTGTGTCGAGGCCTTTGTCCTGGAGAGCGTAGGCTTTTATCTTGTTTTGGAGGCCTATTCCTCTTCCTTCCTGACGCATGTACAGGAGGACGCCGCATCCTTCGCTTTCGATCAGGTTTAAGGATGCTGCAAGCTGGTCGCCGCAGTCGCAGCGCAGTGAATTGAATACGTCACCGGTGAGGCATTCTGAGTGGACTCTTACCAGGATGTCTTTTTTGGGTGTCAATTTTCCTTTTACTAGTGCGATGTGGCATTGGTGGTCTGTTTTTGATTCAAAGGTGATTGCGCGGAATTTGCCGTATTTTGTTGGGAGGTTTACGTCTGAGATGCGCCTGACTTGTTTTTCGGTTTTTTTGCGGTATTTTATGAGGTCTTTTATTGTGATTATTTTGAGGCTGTGTTTTTTTGCGAATCTGAATAATTCAGGGGTTCTTGCCATTGTGCCGTCGTCGTTCATGATTTCGCATATTACGCCTGCCGGGTAAAGGCCTGCTATGCGGGCCAGGTCAACTGCGGCTTCTGTGTGACCTGCTCTTGTGAGTACGCCGCCAGGTACTGCTCTTAGGGGGAATATGTGGCCGGGTCTTGAGAAGTCTGTTGGTTTTGCTTTTGGGTCTATTGCTTTTTTTATTGTGGCTGATCTGTCGTGTGCGGAGATTCCTGTTGTTGTGCCTTCTTTTGCGTCGATTGAGACTGTGAATGCGGTTTCGTGCCGGTCGGTGTTGTGTGTTACCATCTGGGTGATGTTGAGTTCGTTTAGCCGGTCTTCTGTCATGGGCATACAGATGAGTCCTCTTGCGTGTTTTGCCATGAAGTTTATTGTTTCGGGGGTGATTTTTTGTGCTGCGCAGATCAGGTCGCCTTCGTTTTCGCGGTCTTCGTTGTCTGTTACTATTAAGGGTTTGCCGAGTTTCAGGTCTTTTATTGCGTCGTCTATTGTTGCGTATTTTGTGTGTGTCATACGTACCACCATATTTTTATTTTAATATATTGCTATTTTAATGTATTTTTAGTGTAATGTCTCTTTAGTTTACTATAGTTTTATTTTAGTATATCGCCATAGTAATATAGTTTCATATTTCTATTGTTTGCTATCGTTATTGTATAATATTAATACTATATGATATTACCATTGTACTCTATTGCTATCAGATTATATCCCTATATTATAATGGCAGATGGTTTCGATTTCGTCACAAAAGGTATGGCTTATAGTTGAAGACATAACATTTTCATGGCACTTACATGCCAAGCTTTTGAACTTGCGTTCAAAATGGACAAATGTCTTCACCATATCCTTAAAAATCGTTTTACGATTTTTAGGATCCAGTGAATCGGAGATTCACCCGGATAGATTAGCACCTCTTGATTATTTGTCAAATTTGTCTATTTAGTAACGGCGCTAACTATAGCTGAATTTTCTTGCGAGCTTTACTGCTGATTCTACTGCGCTTTTTGCGTTTTTGATGCGCTGGTGGCCTTCAAGTCTGCTCATACCAGGACCGGTTATGCCGAAGCCGATGGGCTTGTTGTGTTCAAGTGCGATGTCCATTATCTTTCTTGCGGCGTGCTGGGCTACGAGTTCGTCGTGGTTTGTTGCGCCTTCTATTACTGAGCCGAGTGCAACCAGTGCGTCTATGTCTTTTCTTTTTAGCATGTTATTGCATGCGAAGGGTATTTCAAAGCAGCCGGGTACGAGGATTGTTTCTGTGACTTCTGCGCCGAGGAATTTTGCGTGCTCTTTTGCAAGGTTTATCATTGCGTGTGTGAGGTCGTAGTTGAATTCTGCTGCCACAATAGCTAATTTTAGTTTTTTGTTTTCCATGTTATCACCTATTATTTTATCATGCCTACATCATCTCTACCCTGTCTCTGGCCGGTGCCGGCGGTTTTTGTGAGTCTTTGGGGGTATAGGATGAGGTCTAATGCGTTTTTTGCGTGCTGTCTTGTTCTTTTTTCTGTCAGTTCCGCGAGGTCTTTTTCGGATTCTGCTTCGTCAATGTGTACGAATACTTCTATTATGTGGGTGTTTGTCATTAGTTGTGCTGTGATTATGCCTGTGGATGCTTCGTGTGCGCATTGCTTGTCTATCTTTTCTTTTCCTGGCATGCCAAGTGCCATTACGATGTCGCAGTTCTCTTCTTCAATCAGTTTTTTGCATGCCACGGGAAGGTCTTTTATGCCGGGGACGGTCTGCCTTTTGATTGCGCATGCTGCGTTTTTTTTAATCTCGTCTATTGCGATTTCGCCCATGTTGAGCATTGCAAAGGTTGTGTCTGCTATTCCGATTTTAATTGTATGCCACCTCCAGTTTGTCGTTGTCTTTCAGGTTGAGGGTTTTTCTTAGATTGTCTTTAGCTATTATCTCTACTATTTTTTTGTTGTGGTGGGTTCTTTGGGGTACTATTATGGCGGCAGGCATTTTGTTTATCGTGCATCTGTAGCATAGAAGTCGTCCGAATGTTCTTTTTTTAGTTGTGAAGCCTTTGATTGTTATGGGCAGGGTCAATAGGAATCTTTCTTTGTTTTTTAGGTTCTGGCTGTCTCTTATCTCCAGATTGAGGGTTCCTTTGAATGGTGAAAATCCGAGTTTGGCTGTTAGTTGGGTGTGGTATTGGCTTTGGCTCAGATAGTATGATCCTTCGCCTGAACCTGATGTGACGTAGCCGGTGATTTTTTTTTTGGTTGTGTCTGTATTGGAGGTTGCTTCTTTTAGCTCATCCATGACCGTGTTTATGAGTTCGTGCCCTTTGTCGAGTACTGTTATCTTTTGTCCTTTACTGCATAGTTCGCGCGTTATGAGACCTTTGCTTTCTATGTGTCTTAGTTTTCTTGATGCGCTCTGCTGGGAGATGTCCAGGACCCGGGCTAGCTCGGTTGTTGAGACTGTGCTCTTTTTTAGGCGCAGTATTGCGGATAGGAGTTCTGTGTCTTGGTAGCGCATAGAGGTTATTTTTGAGGGAATGTTTAAATATGTTATGCTACCCATTGTTGGGTTGATGTGTTGCATAGCTAAATCCATGCACTTATTCGCTTCCAGCAATCAGATTTATAAACATACGTGCCTAATAGTTAGTGGGTCGTTATGATCGGTGGATATTTTACAGTTCGGAAAATCTGAATATTTTGTTTTTGATAATTTTTGTTTTGTTTCTCAGTTTGCAGGTTTTTTGGATAGTATATCTTATTTAAGGATTAGTTCTCTATTTTGTTTTATTGGTAATTGTCAAGATTGCCGGTTTAATCAGTTTATGTTTGATTTTGAAAAGATGCGAGGCGATTATGATGAGTGAGAATGTAAATGAAGTTACTGTTACGCTTCCTGACGGAAGCAAGATGAAGGTCGATGCATGTGCGACGGTTCTTGATGTTGCAAAGAAGATAGGCGCGGGACTTGCGAAGGCGGCGATTGCAGGCAAGATTGATGGGGCGGTCTGTGATCTTTGCGCGGAAATAAAGAAGGATGCTAAAGTGGAGATAATTACGCTTAAGTCTCCTGAGGCTTTGGAGATACTTCGCCATACTGCAAGCCATGTCATGGCTGAGGCTGTGCTTAAGTTGTTCCCGGGGGCGAGGCCAACTATTGGCCCTGCTATTGAGAATGGGTTTTATTATGATTTTGATGTCAAGACGCCGTTTACGCCTGAGGATCTTGAAAAGATCGAGGCCGAGATGAAGAAGATCATCAAGAAAGATGTGCCTTTGGAGAGATTTGAGATGTCTAAAAAAGAGGCGCTTGAGCATTATAAGGATAATGCGTATAAAAGTGAGCTTATCTGTGATCTTTCTGATTCTACTATGTCATTTTACAGGCAGGGGGATTTTATGGATCTTTGCCGGGGGCCGCACCTGCCAAGTACAGGGTATGTCAAGGCATTCAAGCTTATGAAGGTTGCGGGGGCTTACTGGAGAGGGGATGAGAAGAACAAGATGCTTTCAAGGATTTATGGTACTGCTTTTGCATCGCAAAAAGAGCTGGATACTTATGTACATATTCTTGAAGAAGCTGAGAAGAGGGATCACCGGAAGCTCGGTAAACAGCTCGAGCTGTTCAGTGTCCATGATGAGGCGCCGGGATTCCCGTTCTTTCATGCAAAGGGATGCATCATCTGGAATGAGATTGAAAAGTTCTGGCGCGAGGTGCATACGAAAAGAGGCTATGTTATCGTTAAGACGCCGCTGATTCTTAATAAGAAGCTGTGGGTACAGTCAGGGCACTGGGACCATTATAAGGATAATATGTATTTTACAGAGATTGACGAGGATGAGTATGCTGTGAAGCCGATGAACTGCCCGGGAGGGATGCTGCTTTACAAGGAGAAGATACACAGCTACAGGGAGTTTCCGATGAGGGTTGCTGAGCTTGGATGCGTGCACAGGCATGAGCTTTCGGGTGTGCTTGCGGGGCTGTTTCGGGTGCGTTGCTTTACGCAGGATGATGCGCATATTTTTATGATGCCGTCGCAGATCAAGGATGAGGTCACATGTGTGATTGAGCTTGTGGATTATTTCTATAAGATATTCGGGTATGAGTATCGTATTGAGCTTTCTACGAAGCCTGAGAAGGCGATGGGAAGTGACGATATATGGGAGACTGCTACAGAGGCATTGAAGGATGCGCTGGATTCCAAGGGGACCCAGTATAAGATTAACGAGGGTGACGGTGCTTTTTACGGGCCGAAGATAGATTTTCACCTGACGGACTGTCTTGGAAGGAGCTGGCAGTGCGGGACTGTGCAGCTTGATTTTTTGATGCCGGAGAGGTTTGACCTGACTTATGTTGGTGAGGATAATGAGAAGCACAGGCCGGTGATGATTCACAGGGTGGTTCTTGGCAGTTTCGAGAGGTTTATCGGTATCCTGATTGAGCATTATGCAGGTGCGTTTCCAATGTGGCTTTCGCCGGTGCAGGTCAAGGTCATACCGGTTGCTGACAGGCATAAGGAATATGCAGAGAAGATTGCAGGTGTGCTGAAAGATAATGGGTTCAGGGTAGAATCGGATTACAGGCAGGAGAAGGTCGAGCACAAGATCCGTGATGCGCAGCTTATGAAAATCAATTATATGATTGTGCTTGGTGATAAGGAGATTGAGAAAGATTGCATTACGTCACGGACGCGCGAGGGCAAGGTAAGGTTTAATGTCGGGCTTGATGAGTTTGTGAAAGAGTTGCAGGATGAGGTTGAGGCTAAGAAGTGAGTTGTATGAGATTATCTATGGATGTCATGCCTAAGGATGTGCCGGGCGAGCTTGTGCGGATTCTTCAGCCTATTGCTCGCGTTGGCGGGAATGTGATTACGGTCATCCACAGGCGCGATGAGGTGTCACTGAGGGGGAATCTGCCGGTTCATATTGTGTTTGAGGTTGAGGGTAAGGCGCAGGTTGATTGTATTGTTGATACGTATCGTGCGGAAAATATCAGGGTTGTCAAGATAGATGAGGTGAAGTGTTTTTCTGAACTTGTAGTTGGTATGATAGGGCATATTGTGCATACGGATTTGAGTGAGACTATCAATTCTGTTGATTCTTTGGGTTTTTGCAAGGTATCTGATATGCAGATTGAGATGGGGAATGTTAAGGAGGAATCGTGTGCAATTTTTCGTGTTGATGTCGATAGTTCTGTTGCGGATGGATGCAAAGTTGTGATGTCAAAAATCAGGGAAACCGGAAGAAAAAAGAATATAATGATTGTTGAGTCTGTGTGACTGGTGTTTTTTATGAAGATATGCATTATCGGGTATGGTACTGTCGGGCGAGGTGTTGTTGAGCTGATACACAAAAAGAAGCTTGATGTTACTGTGGTCGGGGTGTGCGGGAGGAACTGCGGTGTATATGATGAAGAGGGAATTGATCTTGGCAGCCTTATTGATGGTACAAAGGATGTTGGGCTTGATAAGTATCCGGGGGTGCGCAGGGATATTGATGCGAATAAGATGATTGATATGAAGTGTGCGGATGTTTATGTTGAGCTTACGCCTACTAATGTTGTTGATGGTGAGCCAGGGTATTCTTTTATCAGGAGGATTCTTGCTAACGGGTGCCATGCAGTGACTTCGAATAAGGGACCTGTTGTGCTTTATTATAATGAGCTTCGCAAACTTGCTTCGGCGAATAATGTGAAGTTTCTTTATGAGGCTACTGTCGGCGGGGCTATGCCTGTCCTGAATCTGGTGCGGGAGAACCTTCGCGGGAACCGGGTTGCCAGTGTTCGGGGGATTTTGAATGGCACTACGAATTATATTTTGACGAGGATGGGTAGCGAAGGTGCTGGTTTTTCGCAGATTCTTAAGGAGGCGCAGGAGTTGGGTATAGCTGAAAAAGATCCCTCTTATGATGTTGATGGTGTTGATGCTGCGGCGAAGGCTGTGATTATCGCGAATGAGTTTTTTTCGAGGGATGCGCACATGGAGGATGTTGATGTCTGCGGTATTACCAGGATTACGCCTGAGTTTGTTTCGCTTGCCTGGAAGAATGGGTTTTCTGTCAAGCTTATTGTTGAGGTGGGGCGTGATGTGCTTAGGGTTGCGCCGCGTCTTATTGAGAGGAATCATCCTCTTTGTGTTGATGGTGTGCTTAATGCTGTGAATATTACGGTTGATATGGCGCGGGAGGTTACGGTTGTCGGTTACGGGGCAGGGAAGTATGAGACTGCAGGGGCGGTTATTTCTGATATTTTGAGTATCTGATCGGGTATTTTAAATCTATTTATATTGCGGTGCCAAAATATGATTATGATACTTATTGTTGACAATCATAGCAAGAATGTGCCTTTGATTGAGAGCATCCTGAAAAAACAGGGGGTTGAGTCTGTTACTAAGGATCAGAAGGCGCTTCTGAAGACTCTTGATAAGCAGAAGTACAAGGGAGTGATATTGTCCGGGGGGGTGCCGCTTCTTGATGAGAAGATCACCTTTAACTCAATCAGGGCAGATATTGCATGTCTTATGAATTATGATGTGCCGATTATGGGGATATGCGTGGGGCATGAGATTATCGGGGCTGCGTGCGGGGCTGAGCTTGTGAAGCTTAAGGAGCATTCGTGGATTCCTAATCTGAAGGTCAGGATTCTTTCTAAAGAGAAGATTTTTGCGGGCTTGCCGGATGCGATTCGTGTGTATGAGCATCATTCACGGTATTTGAAGAATGTGCCTTGCGAGCTGGTTGTTGCTGCGTCTTCGCGAAAGGACAGGATTGAGGCTGTGTTTCATACTGAGAAGCCGATTTTCGGGCTGCAGTTTCATCCTGAGAAGAGCGGGGTGCATGGAGCGAAGATATTTCGGAATTTTCTGGATATTTGTTATTGCTGAGAGTTGATTGTATGCTCTATAAAAGGCGCGAAAAAATCAAAAAAATAAATGAGAAAGTGGGTGCGATTTTTTCAAAGTTGCCTATGAGTCCTGATGCATGGAGTGTTTTTTCTGTGGTTATTGCAGTTGCTTGTGCGTATACAATATACAAACAATATTTTGCTGTTGCACTGATTTTTTTTGCTGTTTCTGCGTTTTCGGATGTGATTGATGGCGCTGTCGCAAGGTGGCGGAAAAGAGCAACGAAAAGAGGCGCTTATCTTGATACAATAGCTGACAGGTATGTTGAGTTTATTGTGCTGTTTGCGATTTATCTTGTGTCTGATTCTGTGTTTTTCCTGTCAGCAAGGGAATGGATTGTGCTTGTTATTTTCGGAAGTATTATGACTACGTATGCAAAGGCTGCGGGTGCGGAAAAGGGTGTGGAGATTTGCGGAGGAATTATGGGGAGGGCTGAGAGGCTTGCCTTTATTTTTATGATAATATTGTCTTTGTGGATTTTTCCTGAATATAGTGTTTATCTTATAGCTCTTATGGCTGTTCTTGTGAATATAAGCCCTGTACAGAGGATTATGATGGGGTTGAAGGATGCGAAAAGCGTGAACTGATGCGCATTTGAAAATATGGGATGGTTTTGAGTGTTTATCAAAAAGCAACTTATGATATCAAGCTAAATCCGATTCTTGCGCTTTTTATTATTTTTTTTGTTTGCAGGTTTTGCTTCCTCTTCTGGCTGTGTTTGGGAACATCAATCACCAACTTCTTAAATGTATTATCTGCATAAAGAAAGATTATGCCCGGATTTAAATTGGTGTCGGAATTTAAGCCCTGCGGTGCGCAGCCGCAGGCCATATCTAAGCTAGTAGATGGACTTGGAAAGAAGTACAGGGCGCAGACGCTTCTTGGGGTGACAGGATCCGGTAAGACGTTTACTATGGCTAATGTCATTGCGCAGAGGAATGTGCCTGCGCTTATCATAACGCATAATAAGACGCTTGCTGCGCAGCTTTATAATGAGCTCCGGGATTTTTTTCCTGAAAATCATGTGGAGTATTTTGTCTCTTATTATGATTATTACCAGCCGGAAGCGTATCTTGCAAGGACGGATACCTATATTGCAAAGGATGCGTCCATCAATGAGAAGATTGACCGGCTGCGGCTTTCTGCTACGTCGTCTTTGATCATGGCGAGAGATGTAGTTGTTGTTGCAAGTGTGTCGTGCATATACGGGCTTGGTTCTCCGAAAGAGTA
>DAOVYR010000017.1 GCA_030635525.1 Candidatus Nanohalarchaeota archaeon
CTCTTATGAAAAACTGAATGGTGCCTGAGCCTTTATGCGGGTTTGGCGCTTATGAATCATTTTTTTGCTCTTAGCTGAATGTAGATTTCTGTTATGAAAGCCATGCTGAAGAGTTTGCTTATAGAACTTCCAAGCAGTAGTGTTGTGAGTGAAACGAGATATAATTCTATGTCTGATTGTATTGTTGATGCAAATGTTGCGAGTAAGGCACTGTGAGACATCTCTGCACCCAGCATTCCAAAGAGCGGAGCTATCGAATGTGATAAAACAGCGATAAGCGGTATCCCAAAGAGCAGGGTAATGATGACTGAAAAAAGTGTTGTTATCACATACATTGTTACAATTGCAGGAAAATTTTTTGTTGTGCATTCATAAGATGAACTCAAACCGTTCGAAATACTGCTTTTTCTTATAATTATATCCTGAATCACGAAGATGAAGACCAATGTCATCAGGAAGGAGATGATGGTTCCAAGAACCTGAACTATCATCGAAATTATTCCGCCGACAATATTTACCAGAAAGGCCATTGTTATAAATGCGCCAAAAACGGTCAGAAAGTACGGTTTTGCATGATTCAGACTGTGCCTGAGGGAGTCGTCCTTTTTGTTCCGGTATTGCATGTAATTGAATATGAATGTTGGCGTTAATATTGAGGAAAGAATCAGGACCAATACAATGGATAAAAAGAAATATCCGAAGGACTCAACAATAAAATCAATCATATGCGGGTCAGGTATTGGATTCTCGAATAGACCGTTGCTGTAGCATGTATCTATTAAATTGAGTAGTGGAAAAAATATCAGGATCATTGCAAATATCTGAAACAGGAAAAAATATGGCAATTTGCGGAGACTAACGGAATATTTGAGTGCCAAAATTGTTGCTTTTTTGAAATCAGATTTCATGTGTTAATTATTGGCAAATGGGGTATATATAGTTTATTGATAAACATGGGATTTATATAAAAATTTGATTTGTGATAAGTTAAGTATGGAAATAGATGCTGCAAGGAGCAGACTGATCAGAGAGTATTATCTTCGGCCTGAGATTATTGAGAGAATGTTTGGCCTGTGCGAAGGGCGCGAGGTGGTCCCGGTATTTTATGGCGGCAGGTTTGGCAAAAGGCCTGCCTCTGTGCAGTTTCCCGGGGATCTTGAGTATATGATTAAGAACGGGGCGACTTCTTTTCATTGTTCTTTGGAGCACTGGAGCAATCCTTTGCTGCTTTCAAACACTATGAAGAAGAATGAGATGGATAAAATCAGGACGGGGTGGGATCTTTTTTTTGATATCGATGCTAATGAGGATCTGGAGCACGGCAGGATCGCGGCAGGATTGATTGTTGAGGCACTGGCGACGCATGGCGTTAAGAATGTTTCTTTGAAGTTTTCGGGGAGAAGAGGGTTTCATGTTGCGGTTTCGTGCAAGTCACTTCCACATTCTGTCAATTTTTTGCCGGTTGAGACACAGTATCCTGAACTGATGCAAAAGGTTGCTGATTATTTGCGGGATTATATTTGCAAAGATCTTGTTGATGCGTTGATCGGTTATGATAAGTCGCTTGCAGGCAAAATAGGGGATGATCCGTATAAAATTGTTGAGGTGGAGCATAACTGGTCTTACAGGCATTTGTTTCGGATGCCTTATTCTTTTAATGAGAAGAGTTGGCGTGTGAGTCTGCCGCTTGATGTCGATAAGCTTGATAAATTCAGGATGGATGATGCGCTGCCTGAGAATGTGCGGGGAGACAGGGGGTTTTTGGATTCTTTTGAGGAGAATGAGGCAACTGAACTTGTCATGGAGGCGCTTGAGCATGAGGCAGATGATAATATAAAGGAATCCAGAAGAGATGACAGGCTGGATAAAATGAAGAGTATCATGAGGTCTGGCGGGACATTCATACAAGATGTAAAAGAGAAAGTTAAAAAGGATGGCAGGATCATGAAACAGACGTTCAGTAAGGTGGTCACGGGCCAGTACGATATTGAGGACCGGATAAGGGATAAAAAAGTGAAGACCGGTGTAAAACGCGGGGCAGCAAATAAGATTCCTGAGGAGCTTTTCCCGCCGTGTGTGCATAATATTCTTGGCGGCCTCAAGGACGGTCGAAAGAGAGGTATATTTATTATGGTTAATTTTCTGAGGAGTGTTGGCTGGGAATGGGATGATATTGATGAGAGACTGAAGGAATGGAATTCTAATAATCCGGAACCACTACCGGATTCTTATTTGCAGGGACAGGTGAATTATGCAAAGAAAAGAGAGGAAATTATTCTGCCGCCGAATTGTGATAATGAAGGATATTATAAGGATATACTTATCTGCACTCCCGATAATCTGTGTCCAAGGGTCAGAAATCCTGTTAATTATGCACTGATTAAGGGGAAAAATATAAAAAAGAAGAAGTCTTAGATGAAGTTGGTGATGTTATGACAGATGAGAAGATTACGAAGAAGATGGGAATTACTGAGGTCGTGAGTAAGTATCCTGAGACTGTTGAAGTGTTTGCAAAGTTCGGGCTTCATTGTATCGGGTGTATTGCTGCGCGGTTTGAGAATATTGAGCAGGGTGCAGGAGCGCATGGTGTTGATGCAGATAAGCTTGTCGATGAGTTGAATAAGGCTGTTTTGAAAGAATGACTGGGTGAAAGAAGGTTTTGTCTATTCATCGTTGTCTTTCATGACGTCTGCGAAGGGGCTCTGGTAGGGCTCTTCTTTTATGTTTACTGATTTTTTGGTCTGCTTTTTTTGTTTTTCTTCTTTTTTTGGTTCCGGTGGTTCTTCTTCCGGTTGTGTAGTGGGTGTCTTTTCTGTTTTTTGGTTTTGTTGCTCTTGTTTTTCTGCACTGTCTTTTGCCTGTTTCTTTTCTTGTTTTTCCTGTTCTTGTTTCTGGTCTGAGGGTTCATGCTTTTCTTTTGGAGGTACTTGCGGTTTTTTGTCTTTTTGCGCTTCGTGGTCCTGCGATCTTTCAGAGGCCTCATGCGAGTTTTTGTATTTGATGACTTCACTGTCTTCTTGTTTTTCCTGTTCTTTTTTAGGGGATTCCTGCGGCTCTTTGTCTTTTTGTGTTTCACAGGGTTCTTGTTTTTTGTTTTCCCCTGGTTCTTCTTGTGCAGGTGGCCTGGTTGTTGGTTCCTGCGAGGGCGGGTTGTCTTTGGAGTCGGAGGGTTCGTGTTTTGCTGCGTTTTCTTCGTATGCTTCTTCGTCAGGGGGTTCTATACCCCTTTGGGAGAAGTATTCTTTGAGTTCTTTCGGGGATGTCAGGTCGAAGTAGTCGAGGAATTTTTTGGTTATATGTATGCGGTTTGTGTGGCCTTCCGGCTCGAGGCGGATGAATCCGCGTGATGAGAGTTCTTTTATGTGGTCGTAGGCACGGTTGCCTCTTGTCTCAACTACGAAGCTTTGTTTTACAGGGTTGTGATAAGATATTAAGGAAAGGGTTTGAAGGGTTGCTTTTGAGAAGTCTTTTTCCGGGGCGAGGTGTTCTACGTTATCTTTATATTCTTCTTTTATGTGAAGTTCATAGTAGTTGTCTCTTTCGCGGACACTGAGGCTGTGGTCATCGTATTCTTTTTCCATCTCTTTGAGCAGTTTTTTTATCTGTGGTTTGGGAATGCCAACTACATGATAGAGTTCTGCCAAGGTCATGGGCCGTGCAGCGACAAATAAGGCTGCTTCGATTAGTTTTTTCTTGTCCCTCATATTTATCACGTGTAATTTTTGAGGAGGGATTCAATAGCGTAAGCTGTGTTTGCGCTCAAGCTTTGTAAGGCGTGCCATGAGTTTGCGCTCTTCAATGTCGCCAAGACATCCCGGGTACCTGTTTGATTTGTCCAGAATGAAGCGCAACCTTGTGACTTCTTTTAACTCCTCATCTCTTTGTAAAACGAGTGTATCTTCTTTTAGTTCCATTTTTGTACCAACTTTATTTCTATTTCTCCGAACATCACGGGCTGCTCGCATAATATGCGGCCCTGATTGGATAAGTGCAACAGTGAATTGAATGTCTTTATTTTTTCTTCGCGTGTCGGCTCTATTCCAAGCAACTGATTGAAATTGATGAGGTTATTTGTCTGTAAATATTTATTAATCTTTTCAAATGTATCTTCTATGCTTTTTGAGATGTCTTCGCCATGCAGGTCTATCTGGAATATCCCGCGCGATTCGCGGCGGTTTTTTATGACCATTGCTTTTCCAAGGGCGTCAACGAGCTCTTCTATGCCTATCTGGCGTTTTGGATAGCGCTTTATGGGTATCTGGATGGGAGGTATGACTATGGGGTCATTGGAATTTTCGTTGTATGGGAGTTCGGAGTATTCAGGGTCGTCTTCAATGAGCCCTAGGTCTTCGGGTGCTTCTTCTACATATTTTAATGTGTCGGATTTCAGGCGATATATTATCGCAGCTGCAAGAAGTATTTTTGAGGGGATGCGAAGGTCAAGTTCGTGCATTTTTTTTATGTGGTCTGTGAATCTGTTGTTTAGTTTGATTAAGTCAATGTCCCATGGGTTCATGTCATGTGTCAGAGATGCTATGACTTCCTGCCAGTCTCCATTGTGGATTAGTTCGATTATGTCCCCGTCGCTTTTAAGTAAGTCTGTCTCTTCCATTTGTGGATATTCGTCAGTGGTTTCCATGTATTTCAACATTATATTAATACGGTTGCATTCAGATATTTCTGTTGAGTAGTTTTATATATCTGATATGGAGATGTTGCCGATAGAAATGGCTTAAAGTTTCAACTAAAGATGGTGCGTGTGATCAGTGGCTTATGCCTATTTTTTCCCTATCCACCAGATCATTTTCTTGCCAGAACCAACTTCTGCTTTTTCCATTTTGCCGTCAATCTTTCCTTCAGATTTGAGTTTGTAGCAGTGGATGTTTGCTGTTGACCAAGAAATTTTTGCCTGCTTTGCAATCTGGTATGTTGAGAGTGGCTGTTTGGATGTTTTTAATATTCTCTCTGTCAGTGCATCTATTGATAGATTTTCGTGTTTCATTGTCTTATCCCCCCTTAAGAGATGTCTTTTCGAACATATCGATATATGATTGTGTTCGTGTAGTTAGTTGGGGGGTGGGGTATATAAAGCTTTTGGTGGTTTAGAATATAGTTTTTGGTGGTGGTTTTTGGTGTGAGTTCCTTGTGTTTCCTTATGTGTGCGCCATCTCTCTTTTGTTTGCAGTGGGTCGTGTTGTGGGTTTTTGTGCAATGTGAATGTAAGGATTGTATGAATCTTTGCGCTGGCAACGCAAGCATTTTACCTGCTTAAAAATCATGAAAATTTGTTGTTATTGGTGCTATTTTCAAGCTTTTAATTGCGGCTGTCGATTTTGGATGCAATTAAAAACATGCCAATGCTGCGCACTTTTAATGTGTATTTTTCATTGCTTGTTTTTTCTATTTTCTTGTTTTTTGTTAGAATATCCAGTGCCTGTTTTAGCCGTAGTTCATCTAATTCTGTTTTTTTCAGGAGTTCTTCGTAAGATAAATCTGCTTTTGATAATTCAAGAAATATTGCAAGATAGGGGAAGGTTTCCTGTTCGTATTCCCTGAACAGTTTGTTGTATATCGGTATTTTAATGCGTTCTCTTTTTTGCATATCTTCAATTCGGGCCAACAGATGAGATTTCCAGATGTTGGCTGGGTTCTCTTTGCATTGATTGATTATTTCCTGATGAACTATGTTCCAGTCGATTCCTGCCTGAAAGAGGGCTACGCAATCCTCATAATCTCCTGCTCTTGAAAATATTGATTTCAAAAGAAAAATGTCTTCAAAGGATAGCACAGTTACAGATAAATTACCGTAAGAGGCATGGGTTTTTGCGCGGGATTTCATGTTTTCTGAAAGGGTAAGGTTGCCGCAGATTTTCTTTAGGAATATGTCGAATCGGTCGTCTTTTCGTGTATAGATGCCGTCTGGCTTTAGATACAGGCATTCTTCTGTGATTGGTATTGTTTCGAATCCGATCTTTTTTATTGCGCCTGTGAAACTTTTTAGCTCTTTTTTTGTTGCGAATACAATGTCTATGTCTTTTGTTGCATCTTTCAGGTCTGCAAACATTAGTGCTGCCCCTCCAAATACGTACATTGTAATATTATCCTCCTGTTCTTTTCCGATTTCATTGAAGAGAGCGTCTAAGGTTTTAGTATTTGATATCATACAGTTCAGCTTTTTTTCTTATTTCTTCTAAAGTAGGGTGGTCTTTCAGGGTTTCGCCTTTGAGGATTGTTTTTATTTTGTTTATGCTTGCTTTGAGTTTGTAATGGGTGTTTATGTATTGAAGGTCTAATGATTGCCTGTTTCTAAGGTAGAATAGGATTGTGTATGTTTTTTTTCTTGTGTCTCTTGAGCATAGGATAGCGTGTGCAAATATGTCGTTGATGTTGAGGTTCTTTGAGGGGGTACAATAATAATCTGAAATCATGCGTAAAGGTATGCCGTATTTGGCAAATAAAGAGAAGGCTGTTTTTGTTGCTGTTTTTTTGTCTACATTCAAATTTATGGGGGCTTTGAATAACAAGAAGTCCTGTGATTTATGTATTATTTTGTATGTGGAGGGTAAGTTGTTATTTAATATTTTCTGATATTTTGAGTAAGCATCTAAAAAAGATACAAGATCTGGCCACAAGGTTGTGTTTAATCTGTAATATCTGTCTTCTTTTATAACGATGCCGTATTTTAGAAAGTCTTTAAGGTACCGGTAAACCAGTGGCTTTGAGAGCCCGGATAAGTATTTTATGCGCTTCATGGTTCTTTTGTTTAAGAGCAAGAATAGCATGTCTATTCTTGCGTCTGCGAGAATTTCTTTGAAGTTTGTCCGGGGGTGCTCTAAAAAGAGGTTTCTTAGGTTATAGGAATGGATGTTGTCGGGTATTGAATATGTTGTGCCTTGTTTTTTTAATAGTGCTTTTTGTTTCAAATCGCTTGTTAGTTTAGATATGTATTCATGCGAATTGCTTAGTTCCATTGCTGCTTCTTTGGAAGTAAGACTGCCTCTTGCGTATATAAGTTTCAATATATCCAGATGGGTTTTTGTTATTGTCATGAGTCTCATTTATGATTAAAATTTCTACTAATTTAATCAGATAATAGACTTTAATCTTTAAATATATTGTTATATAGGTCAGATGAACACAAAGGAGTATTAATCAGTCATTTAATTGCTAAATTCTTGTAAGAAACGAGTATAATATTTGCTTAAATGTTTGAAAAATTTAATCTAATAATAGACTAAATTGTTTTGTTTATTTAATGTTTGTTTATTCGGCGCTCTTCTTGTCATCTTCTTTTGCGTCGCCTAGTTCCACACCCATTATCTGGCTTATGCCGTTTTGCATGGATACGCCGTAGATACGGTTTGAGCGCCTTACTGTCGAATCGTTGTGGGATATTACGAGAAACTGGGATTCGTCTACGTATTGTTGTATGAGGTTGCCTATTTTTTCTGAGTTTTTCTTGTCGAGGGCTGCGTCTATCTCGTCCAGTATGTAGAAAGGAGAGGGTTTGTAGCGCTGGATCGCAAACAGGAATGCGATGGCTGTGAGTGTCTTTTCGCCGCCGGAGAGGGAGTCTATGGAGAGGAGGCGCTTGTCTTTTGGCTGGGCTTTTATTATGAGACCGGATTCGATGTCTTTCGGGTCTTCCATTACGAGTTCTGCCGGACCTTCGGCAAGATTGCGGAAGATTTTTCCGAATTCATCTGAGATGGTTTCGAGAGTGCGGTAGAACATGAGTTTTCGTTTTTCCTCTAGTTTTGCTATCATTTCTTCTATTGAGTTGCGCTCTTCTTTTAGTTTTTCTACGCGCTCGCTGAATACGGTGTATTCTTTTTCATACTGGTCGTATTCTTCGATTGCTTTCATGTTTACGAGTCCTACTGCCCGTAGTTGCCGGTCTATGTTGTTGAGCTCTTTTTGCAGCTTCTGGGGGTCGCCTTTTTCCAGATCTTTGCAGTCTTTGTATTTTTCCTGATCGATAAGAGAGTTTTCGAGTTCTGCCTCGAGTTTTGCGCGGTTAAGGCGCATCTGCTGGATTTCTGCTTCAAGAGTCAGTTTTTGCTCGTACTGGCCTTTTCGCGAGTGTTTCATGTCGTCGATTTCCTGTATAATCTTGCTCTTTTGTTCCCGGAGATTTTCGACGTCTTTTGATTCTTCTTTTACTTTGCCCTGCTTTTCTTCGAGGAGGAGGTTCAGGTCTGCTATTTCCTTGTTCAGGTCTTCGGTTTCAAGTTCGAGTTTCCGGATTGCGTTTTCGTATTCTTTTATGTCGGTTATGTCTTTTACGTTTACGTTGCTTTGGGTTTTTCTTACGCTTCCGCCGACTATTGCGCCGCCGGCCTCAAACAGGTCGCCGTCAAGTGTGACTATTCTTAGGCCGCGGACCCTTTTTGCTGACTCTGAGTCTTCGGCTATGAGAGTGTCTCTAAATACGTGGTTGAATGCTATCTGGTATTTCCTGTCGAACTGGATGAGGTTTACTGCGAAGTCTATTATGCCTGACATTTTGGATGCGATTTCTGCTTTGGCGGATATTGATGTGGGGTGGAGGCGGTCCATGGGCAGGAAGCGGACGCGTCCGAGGCTGTTTTGCTTGAGGTAGTTTATGCAGTCGATGGCGGTTGTTTCTGAGTCGGCGATTATGTCGTTCAGGCGGGCGCCTGCGGCGGTGTTTATTGCTACTTCGAAGCGCGGGTCTACGGATGATAAGTTGCTGATTGTGCCGGATACACCGGCATGGTTGAGGTTGAGGATTGCGCGTACTGACCTGTTGCCTATGTCTTCACCTTTGCTTGCGCGGATGCTGTTCATTTTTGATATCATGTCGTTTAGGCGGTCTGTTTCGCGCAGGTTTGAGTTTATCTGGCTTTCGCGCTTGATTATGCGGGCGTTGAGGTCTTCGATTTCGCGCCTGATCTCTGCGTTTACTGATTTTTTTATGACGTCTGTGTCGATGTTCTGGATGAGGGATTCTTTGTCTTCGAGGTCGTCGTCGAAGTGGCCTACTTTGCCTCTTAGGCTTCCGAGTTCTGATTCTTTTATCCCGATGTTTCTTTGGATGTTTTCGAGGGTACCCTCAAGGGCTTTGACGCGGCTGAAGGAGAGTGTTGCTGCAAGTTTGTCGCGGTCTTCTTCGAGTGTCTTGTGTTTCATGGCAAGGTCGCGGTCTTTTTTTAGCTTGTCAACGTATTCTTTTTTCTGGTCAAGGATGAGGTTTGCGTCTTCAAGGTTGCGCTCTGCGACTTTTAGTTCTTCGCCGGCTTTTTCTTTTCGTGATGTGTATTCGTCTATGCCTGCTACGCGGTCGATGACTTCGCGGCGTTCACGGGGGCGCATTTTGGTTATGCCTGTTATGTCGTCCTGCTGGATTATGCTCTGGCCATCCGGAGAGATGCCGGCGTATGCGAGTACTTCGAGTATTTTTGTCCTGTTTTCGACTTTGTCGTTCAGGCGGTAGATGGATTGCCCCTGGCGGTTCACTCTTCTTGAGATCACGATTTTCTCGTCCTGATCAGGGATTGTTTTGTCTGTGTTGTCTATGTGCAGGGAGACTATGGAGTGGTCTGCGGGTTTTCTGCCATGGCCGCCGTTGTAGATTACGTGGTCCATGCGGCCTGCTCTTAGCTGGCGGGATGCGCTTCCGAGAACGAATACGATTGAGTCGAGTATGTTTGATTTGCCTGAGCCGTTGGGACCTATGATTGCATTGAAGCCAGGGTATAGGGGGATTACCTGCTTTTTCTGGAAGGATTTGAAGCCTTGCACTACGATTTTTTCGAACATTACCATGTTTTTCCTCTCCCTTTGAGAATGGGTATATTAGTATCTTTGTGGAGCAAATATTTATATTTGAGTTAAAGGTTTATAATTGTCTAAAGTTAAACTAATGCGTAATTGAATATAATTAAGAGGTGTTTTTTATGAGTGATGAAAATGATGTTTTGTCGGATGACGATTACCAGAAGATTGCAAAGGATGTCAAGGCGCTGAAGGCGCCGGGCAAACAGGAGCATGAGTTGAAGGTAGGTATGGATGTGCCGGATAAGGAGCATATTTTTGGTGGTGTGCGGGATGATAAGATTGATTTGAGGGAGAATGCTGCGCCTAAATCGCAGGCACAGCCGCAGGGGTGTGTTTTTTGCAAGATTGTAAAGAAGGAGATTCCTGCGAGGGTCGTTCATGAGAATCATGATTTTGTCGGGTTTCTTGATATCCAGCCGAAGTCATGCGGGCATGTGGTGATTGTCTCTAAGAGGCATGTTGCGGATATGATTGAACTTGATGTAGCTGAGCAGAATTCGCTGAATGATGTGTTGCGCGAGCTTTGCATGCGGATGAGGAAGAAGCTTGGAGCTACGGGATATACTGTTGTCTGTTCTAACGGGGTGTCTTCCGGGCAGGCGGTACCTCATTTTTCGATGCATGTCATTCCGACTTATGCGAATAACGCGGTTGAGCTGCCGGTGTTGAGCCTTATCCAGGCGCAGAAGGTGCCGGGGTTTGTTATGGATGATGTTGTGAAGAAGCTTTCTTCGGCCGGGGGACATGAGAAGAAGAAGACGGGAAGCGAGGGGGCTTATAAGGGGTATGGGGTTGAGTGAGGTTTTTATTGCCTTGCGAATAGAATGTAAATCATGACTATTGCGGCATCGATTGCGAGGAAGATTAAAAAATATGCGTGGATGCCTCCTTCGCCGAAGAGTACTGCTGTGATTGTCGCAAGTACTCCAAGAATCAACTGTAGCGGCAGTGTGGCGCCTAAAAATGCCATGAGTGCGGCTCCTGCAAAGCCGGCTGATGCGTAGATGTAGAGTTTTCCCGGGTTTTTTAGGCAGGCGAGGAATGCGAGTGCGCAGAGGGTTGCCCAGAGGGCAGTCATTATAATGTCCATAGTAGTATCACTGGTTGTTATTGGACGGGGTTGTTTATATTTGTGCGGGTGAATTCATGGATACAATCAGGTTTAAATAATTGTGTTGTATAATTATCCTGTGGGTTCATTTGAAGATGAATGAAATAAAAAAAGGAAAAAGGAATAGCGCAG
>DAOVYR010000171.1 GCA_030635525.1 Candidatus Nanohalarchaeota archaeon
ACTCCAAACACAAAGCTACCTCTCAAAGATGTAATCGCAACAGCACTCTCACAAAGTCCAATCCCTGGTGTATACGATGACATCAGGATAGAATACAACAACAAAGAAGATATCCTGCAGATAGGTAAATGCATAAGAGCATATGCAGACCGGCTCTACATTAGCGAGTATTACTTTTCTGTGAAATATAGCGATACAAACTATCTGACAGTTGGAGAGGAACCGGATAAAGGTGATATGTCAATAGAAGAGGAACATATTGCTGTACCAAAAAATAATGGGATTGCTACTGTAGTATTGAAAATAAAAAAAGATCTGGAAATAGACACAGACAAATCAACGTGTCCAGAGGGTGACAATCTGCACTGTGTGCAAAGAAAGACGTGCCAGATATTCGGTGGCATATGCAAAAATAACTATGCATGCGGCATAAACCAGTGCTGCTGCAAAGACCTGCCAGTCTAATAAAACACAAGAAAATAAAGTGAAAAAATGAACCGCAAGAAAGCAACCATGACGGTAATGATAAGTGTATTTATTGTGGTAGTTGCACTTGGCGTTATGGTCATAAGAGTAAGCGGCGAATTTATCTGGGGCACAAAAGAGTCAATAAATCTCTACAATAAATACTTTACCCTTAAAATGGACAAAAACATCCAGAACATGAAACAGGGTTTTATGAAAACCGCAGCATTCTTCTCACTCAATACAGTATCAAAAGAACTTGCAGGTCACGGCGGCTATGCCAAAGAAACACTCGACGGTCCGGATGCTAATACTAATAGTATTTTAGATGCAACAGAAGGCGGTGGCGCGAAAATATATGTAAAACAAGACCTTCATTCATCTGAAAATATACCATTCTGGACAATCCCTTATTGTGAAAGCACACTTAAGAGAGTGCCGTATCTCAAAGATACAGATGTAAACTTTGCAGCCGGCGAGGCGCTCATTGTACTCATGCGCAATGATCCCGAACATGTACAATATATTACAGAGATAAATGAGGGGAAATATTCGCTTTATGCATCTGTCCAGCTTTTCATGATAAAGCCGGGAACTATTGAAATAGTGTGTGAGGCAGACGAGGGCTGCGAGCGCGTTGGAGGCACCCCCGAAATTATCACAAAAGACGGTATCTATAAATATAAGATATCAAAAATCGATATTACAAAAACCCATATTATTCTCCCGATTACAGCAAAAAATGACACCGGCGAAATTGACAATATAGTGAGAGTAAAGCAAGTGGTAACTTCCATATATGGTCCGGATATACTTACTCCAAATGAGCTTTTTATCAAGGAATTGGATAAATATCACTATAACTATTATGATGAAAGCAATGAGGACTCCACATTAATGAAAAGAAACGAAGAATCAGAAATAAAACTGAAAATAGCACCCCTTAAAGGAACAATAACAAGAGGACTTTATGAAGGTTATGTCCAGGGAATGGTCTGGCCAGATGAGGAGAAGGGAAGTATAAGTGCAGAAATGGATGACCTGTTCTTCCCGGGTCAAAAACTTGCAGAAATGCGCGACAGCGGCTTGGTCACAGAAGAGACGAAAATCCGCTACTACAAACTATACGACTATGCAGAAAAATTCACAGATAATTCCCAGCAGCTATTCCAGAGCAGGCTTTGGAGCGCCCTTCACAACCTTGACAAGAGAGGCCACTTTGAGATATCCGGGGAGGATAAATGCGGACGACCTATTTGCTCAGACTCGGACTGGTGCCCCGACGACGAAGTAGACTCATACACAAGAGACGAAATGTATAATGAAATCTCTGATGTCATGGGACAAATAGAATCTGAATGTGATACACTAATGGTACTGGATGATATGGCAGGCATAGCATGGGAGATAACACTGGATGAAGATGACTATGCACCGCACTCCACAACAAACATTAACAGAGATGCATGTTCCGGCGCAGAGCACATTGAAACAGTAAATTTTGAATATATAGAATACATAAAAGCCACCTATAAATACTTGTACCGGGACTACTCATGCTGCGAAGGACCTCAATGCACAAGTTGCGGAAGCACTTCATACAACTATCAGAGTGTAAACCGCTGCACAATGCATTACGACCGCAGCTACGTCCTGAAAAATCTGAAAATATACATCAAAATCACGGACGAGGACTACAAAATATATGACTCTATAACAAACACATGGGAAGACCTTGAATTTAAATTCTATGTAACAGTACCCATCGTTGAAATGGATTGTTGCGGGGGAGTCCCCAAAAGCGGGCACAACTGCAAGGACCATAAAACATCCTGCATAAACCAGTATGGTGAAATCGCCGCAGATGATATCCTTAAATCCAATGCAGGACCACTCGCCATAATAACCGGTCCCACAGTAAATCCACTTGCACTTACAGACCACTCAGCATCTATTAAATGGATAACAAACAAACCCTCGACCGCAAAAGTAAAATACAGTGAAACGTCGGGCGGCCCCTACACAGAACTTCCGGACAGTACAAATACAATAGGGCATATGATTACAATAGATGGTCTCCTGCCATCAGAAATATATTACTATATTGTAGAATCGACATCCGGCGATGAAACAGCAACATCTGATGAAAAAAGTTTTACAATACTCTTCGACGAGACAGATCCGGAAATAACATTTACGAAACCAACAGCAGAACAACTGGAAGACTGGATGAATCCGCTCATAGATTTGGAAGTAGATGTCAGCGATAACACTGGCATAGAGAAAGTCGAATTCTATTTCTATAAAGACGAGGTATCAGCAGGAATATTGATAGACACACTAAATAGCCCTCCATATTCATGTACTGCCGATATAATCACCCTGCTTGGAAATCCCGAAATATTCGCAGGTTCATACCGCATAGAAGCGATTGCATATGACACAGCCATGATACAACGCACCAAATCCTCTGACATAATCGTAAATGTACGTGATGAGATTAACCTCGAGATAACAGACATAGAAGAAATCACAGTGTCATCAGAAGCAACCATCATATGGACTACCCTAATAATCGCATCATGCACATTTGAATACTGCCTTGACGCTGACTGCACTATCAAAGACATCGAAATCATAAGAACAATCATCGATGACACCGACCTCGCAAATTACATAATAGATATCTCAGACCTTAAAGCAGACGAAGTCTATACATACACCATATCAGCCAGCGCTCCCGGCTACGATGACCAGGTCACAGAAACAGGAGTACTCACAACGCTTATACCGGCGCCTGTAATATTTAACATCCAGGTAACAGGCATAACAGGTACCACAGCAACAA
>DAOVYR010000150.1 GCA_030635525.1 Candidatus Nanohalarchaeota archaeon
ATTTTAAGAAATCCAGTCTCGTAGGAGTTCGAGGGTTCGAATCCCTTCCCCTGCATCAACCTTGTAAAAGGTTGAGTCACAGCCTTCTAAAAGGCTGGCGATTAAGTGCGTTTCGCTGCGCTCAAGCGCACACATGTGTTGTCTTTGTTCCGTTTTAGGTCGCTTGTCGTGTTTTACTTGGGTTGAGTGTAAAGTGTTGTTTATTCCCCCTTTGTGTTTGGTGGTGTCCGTCCTCGAGCCCCCACCCGCCCGATTTTTGGCTGTGTTTTCTTAGGGGGGTTGTTTTGGTTGGATAATGTTTTTTTGTTTGAGAAATAGGAGATAAGTGGAGTCGGGGAGTGGTGTTGGTCAGGTGACACAGTTAACCAGAGATAATTTATTCTTCGGTGGTTATTTCGAGTTCGTTTCCTGTGAGGGGTTCGATTATTTTGCTGCATTTCGGGCATCTTATGAAGTGGACGTGGCCGGGGATTTCTATTGTTCCTGCAAAGCCGCAGGGGCATTTTGAGGTTACTGGTGTTTGTTCTATTTCCAGTTTGATTTGTTCCAGGGGGGTGCCCTGGACGTGATTTTTGAATATGTCGAGAATTCTTGATTTTTCGCCGCGCATCATGCCTAGTTTTATTTTTGCTTTTTTTGGGTTTGTTGTTTTCAGGGTTTCTATTATCGTCTGGACTGCGGATTGTTCGTGCATACCGTTTTTTTGGTTTGAGAATTTATATATATGTGCGTGTGCGAAGTTATTGTTATGGGGTTTTTGGAGAAGGTTTTTGGGGCAGAGACTGCGCATGTTCATCGGAGGGGGGATGATGTCCATGTTTTTGGCAGTGTGGCAGGGGTTGTCTCTATTGTTTCGGGGATTGTTCTGTATGTTTTGCTTTTGCCTTTGCAGGTGGCGGAGTATATTCGTGTGGTTGGGCTTGTGTGGGTGCTTTTCGGGGTGCTTGCGTTTTATGGGTTGTATGTGTTTGAGTATGAGGACAGGAGGACCGGCGGGAGGATGCTTGCTGTTCTTGGGCTTTTTGGGCTGGTTTTTGGTGTCGGGTTTTTTGTTGGGGCTTTGATGCTGGTTTTTGCAGGGGTTCTTGGTATCGCATGTTCTGTGCGAAGGGTCGGGAAGAGGTTGTGTTAGGGATAGGATGTTTGTTCTTATGAGATGTGTTGTTTGCGGTGTTGGGAACAGGCTGCGCGGGGATGATGCGGCGGGTCCTGTTGTTGTTGATGAGTTGCGGAAGAAGCTAGGTGATAGTGAGGAGTTGCTTTTTGTTGATTGCGGGAGTGCGCCTGAGAATTTTCTGGATAAGGTTGTGGGGTTTGGGGCGCGCAGGGTTATTGTTGTTGATGCTGTTGCGATGGGTGCGGAGCCGGGGGCGGTCGAGGTTGTTGATGTTTCGAGGATCAGGGGATTTCTGCATTCTACGCATCAGTTGCCGTTGTCGCTTTTTATTAGGTATCTGGAGAAGGATGCGGAGTGCGAGGTTGTTTTTGTGGGGGTGCAGCCGGAGTCTGTCGGGTTTGGGTCTGAGTTGAGTGATGCGTGTAGGAAAGGGGTTTTGCGGGCGGTTGATGTTGTTTGCGGGCTGGTCGGGGAATAAGTATTCACTAAAATCCGATGCATTATCTCAGAAAACAGCAACTCCTATACTTAAAATAATCGCAAGGAACAAAAGCGCTCCTGCAACCACAAACTGCAAAATCCATGCCAGAAAAGCAGAAAGCCACGACATCTTAAATACTTCTTTGTATACAAACAAAAGCAAAACGAATCCGACAACCGGCATATCCAAAGCCGCGCTAATAATTCCGACAATAAGATTAACCATGAGCACCTTAAAAATCGTTGCCTTACCGCCCAAGAACTTAACTGCAAAATAAAGCGGTAGCGCAGAAATTATGAGAATTGCGACAACAGCAAGAATACCAACAGTAACGCCAAACAAAACTGCCATAATATTTTTTGCACACTGACTTTTTTAAATGTACAGTGAAGGCACTAATTAATTGAGTACCATGACACTGTCGTGTCAAGCTTTTGAAGACTATTGTCTTCAAAATAGTGTCTTCCCATATCCTTAAAATTGCGATGCAATTTTAGGATTGCGGAATTGCGACCCAATTCCTAATTTCGCAATATAGGAAATCGGAACGATTTGCGAAATCCAGCAAACTGAAAGTTTGCCCGGATACATCAAGGCAATTTGGTTTTGGGTGATGTTTGCTCATTTATTTCATGCCTTGAGTATAGTTTTATCAGTCTATGTGGCTCAGTTCGTCTTTCAGGTTCTCGAGTGTCCTGTGGAGGTTTGAGACGTCGGTTGACATCTGGAGTTCTATGCCTTCGTTGGGTATTTCGAGACCATCCGGGACAGTTAGTTTTCCTTCCACGTCTGCGAGTTTCTCATCGAGGGTGTTCAGGTGGGATTCGAGCCTTTCGATTGCTTCTGCTTTTAGTTTTTCTGCTTTTCCTACTAAAGAAATAGTGTCTGCTATGTATTTTATGTCTTTTTTTGCATCTATGAGCTGTTTTGCGACTTCTGTGTGTTCGTCTATTTTTACGAATAGTTCGGTTTCTACCTGTGTTTTTGGTTTTGTGTTAAAGTGTTGTGTTGGTTCTATCTGGTTGTTTACATGTGTTTGGGGTGGCGCGTTTACAGGTGTTGGCATGATTTTGTCTGTTCCTGTTTCCTGTGGTGAGGTGCCCAGTCCGACTACGCCTTTCAGACGGTTTATGTCGCTTTCTGTTAGTTTCTCTGATGGCATTTTTAATTATTGGGGGCTAATGTTTAAATAAGTTATATTGTCAAGGCACTAATAAGTTGAGTATGGTGCCTTGCCATATAGATGAAGGCAATTTGGTTTTTGGTTATGTTTGCTCATTTATTTCATGCCTTCACTATAGAATGAGTGTATGCCCTCACCGGGATTTTCACGCGTTTTTCATGTGTTTTTGTGATTGCGCGTCTCGAACCCGGGCCACAGCCTCCGCAAGGCTGCATCTTATCCACTGGACTATGAGGGCACACAGTGAAAGGATGTGTATTGGCAAAGTTTATAAAGGTTTAGGAGGCATATTAAGTAAATTCATGATTTGTTCGTGATTTTTATTGATTAAATGGTGAAATATATGGATGATATGTCGTGCAATGGTTGCGGTGCCAGTATTGCTGCTGGTGAGCATTCGGTTAAGTTTAAGTGTCCTGCATGCGGTGAGACGATTGTCAGGTGCAGTAAGTGTAAGGTTACTTCGAATAATTATACATGCAGAAAGTGCGGGTTTGTCGGACCCTGATGTGGTGATGTTTTATGGGTAGTAATGTGCTTGCGACTTTCAGGGTTATGCCTGAGTCTGTTGATGTTGATTTGGCTTTGGTTGAGTCGCGTATAAAGGAGCTTGATATTGGTGATATTAAGGAGATGAAGCAGGAGGATATTGCTTTTGGATTGAAGCAGTTGATTGTGCTTGTTCTTATGGCTGATGAGGGCGGACTTCTGGAGAAGATCGAGGGTATGCTTTGCGATGTTGAGGGTGTGCAGGATGCGGAGAATACTGGTGTTACGCTGATTTGAGTAATGCTTTTTCTAATATTTGTTTTTTTGTGCTGTTCTTTTGCAGGCATTATGTTTATATTTTCTTTTGGGTATTATTTCTGTAGTTCGTTGTTGAGATTATTGCTGTGGTGTGTCTTATGGGTGTGAAGATATCTGATATTGTTCCGAGAAGGGAGGTTTCGGCTGAGGATTTCAGGGGTAAGACGCTTGCTGTGGATGCGCTGAATACGCTTTACCAGTTTCTTTCGATTATCCGCCAGTATGACGGGACGCCGCTTAAGGATGAAAAGGGGGATGTTACGAGCCATCTTTCGGGGATTTTTTAC
>DAOVYR010000025.1 GCA_030635525.1 Candidatus Nanohalarchaeota archaeon
CGAACATATCAACATACACAATAACAGCAGCAAAAACAGGATACTACACAGAAACAATAACAAACATAGACGTAAACGCAACAGAGATTGCAATAGCAGACTTCGTACTGACACCGACAACAATTAAAGGAAACATAACAGGAACAGTAACAAACACATCAGGAGCACAACTACAAGGAGTAACAATAACAGCAACAAGCACGGCAGGAGACATATTCACAAACATAACAAACGCAACAGGAGGACACATCATAAGAAATACAAACATATCAACATACACAATAACAGCAACTAAAGCAGGATACAACACAGAAACCATAACAAACATAGACGTAAACGCAACAGAGAGTGCAATAGCAGACTTTGTACTAACACCGACAACCACGAACGGAAACATATCTGGTACTATAACAGACACTGACGGCAACCCCCTAGATAATGTAGAAATAAAGGCAATAAATCTGGAAGCCCCTGGAACATACATAAACAACTCAGACACACTAGGAAAATACACCATACATGGCATGAGTATCTCAAACTACACAGTTTCAGCATCTCTAACAGGATACATCCAGCAATCATTCCTGAAAGTATCAGTAAATGAATCTAAAAAAGCCATCCTAGACTTCACACTCACACTCATGCCTGTAACAACGACAAGCGAAGACACAATAGCTCACTTCCAGACAAAAGAAGACATCACCATGCAACTTGGAACCAAAAACAGAGCCACCATATACATAAAAAACCCAACAGACAGCACCCTCCTTGTACCACTCCACATAGGAAGCCCAGACAACACATTCAAAAATTTCATCCAATTCAAAAACATCGAAATAGACAGACACAACAAAAACATCACCTTAAGACCAAACGAAGAAAAGCTCATCCCGATAACAATATTCGCAGGAAAAATAGGCACATACGAACTCGTCGTAGGCCCGGACAGGAACTACGAAAACAAACACGACACCAAAAGAATAACAATAACAAACATAAACGCAGGCATCTTCGCGCAGTCACCCGGCCTCCACTGGACAGGTTTTCTAATACTCATAATACTGGCAGCCACTCTCACAATAAAAAAAATCGCCTGAAATTCGTTATACTCACGATAAATACTGCACCAAGTGAAGTATGCGGCAAAGCCACATGAGAATATCTGGCTTTGACTGCATCCCAATCGGAGCAAGCTCCGGGGTATTACGCGAATTTCTAAGCCGGCGATTTTTAATTGTCCATAAATTATGACCAGACAATTAAAAAGCTTGAAAATACCCCCATTAACCTAAATTTTCATGATTTTTAGTCTTCCCAAGTGAATTATATCCGCAGCAAGCTGCGGGGTATTGAACCCACTTGGGAATAACAGCAAAGACCAAAAAAACTATATAAACAACCTCAGAACAAATAGTAAACAACAAAGGTAATCAACATGAAAAAAAAACTACTCACACTAACGCTATTACTGACATGCCTGGCAATAATCTCAACCGCAAACGCTCAGACAGGTACAGACCACCCATGTAAATTTATCGACGAAAACGACCCCGACAGCGACGTCTTCTGCCAGAGCCATGACAACATATTAGCCACAGACACCACATACTTCCTCATAAACGTAGACTACGACAAAAATCTCAATATATCAGGAGCCATCATCAACACAAACAGCGACAGAATCAACATAAACGGTCTCTACGACCCTATCGGACAAAGACACACAGCCAATGGCTGCTCAGGACTTATCAGCAGCAAATGCTTCGTAAACAACCCCACACTCGGTATCTGGCTGCTCGACATCAAAGGCGAAACAATAACAAAAACCGGCGAATTCTTCGTAAACGCGAACTTCGACATATACAAGCCCCGCAAACACCTCATAGAAACAGTAATACTACAGGACCACATAAAATTCTACAAAACATACATCAAAACCGGCTCACGCGAAGAACACCTTGCAGTCTCATCAAACTGGACAGACAGATACTCAAACATGGAAATCACAATCATCACACCAGACGCAAAAACAAAAAGCGACATCTCTAAAGGCGATGACAAAATCGTCCAAGCATACTACCTCAACCCGGGAACCATCGCAGAAGGAACATGGATAACACAACTAAGAGCCTTCGATGACCGTGCAGACATAAACTTCCACTCAAACTATAAATTCGAATACATAGAAGACCAGGAAATAATCAACGGTATAATCCGCGAAAAAGAAAAAAAAGAATACCCGATAATCATCAAAGACACAACCACACCATTGGCCCTGACAACAATAAGACTGGAAGCCGGAGACACAGTAAAAATAATCAGTGTATACGACCCACGCGGCACAAAAAAAACATGCAACACCTACACAGACGGCTGCGCAATAAAAGACCCTGAACCCGGCATCTGGCTCGTAAATGTAGAAGGGCAAACCGTGACAGGCCACGCCCCATTCCGCCTAGCGAGCACCCACTCAACATATATCCCCGAAGACTTCAAAGCAGAAAACAATATAACAAACAGAGGCGCAGTATTCTACTACACAGACATCCTCACAGAAAACAAAACCCACCTCGTAGCAGTCTCAAAATGGTCTGACTTTGAACCGAACATGGAACTAACAATAATCTCAACAAACCTGAAATCCGCATTTGACCAGTCAGAAACAGACGAGAAAGTAACCCAGAAAGCATTTCTCACACCCGGTGAAACAGCCGAAGGACGCTGGATAGTACAGGTAAAATCAATATGGAAAGAATCAGAAGTAACCACAAAATCAAACTATAATATCACATACGTCCCGGGACAGGCACAGATAAACGCTGATCTGACAATGGGTGAAAAAAAGATATACTACCTCGAAGTAACAGAATCAAAAACCCCCTTAGTCCTCACAATGACCGCCTTCCAGTCAGGCGACGAATTCAGGATAACAAAAGTCCTCAAACCTGACGGAAAAACAGGCACATGCCAGAAAATCCCGTCAGGAAAAGAATCATACACATGCGCAGTAAAAGACCCTGAACCCGGCATCTGGACAATAGAAGTAACAGGACAAAACATCGTTGGCGAAGGCCCGTTCAACCTTGCAAGCACCTTCGAAATCACAAGCTGCGGAAACGGCGCATGCGACCCTGACGAAAACTGCGGCACATGCGAACAAGACTGCCAGTGCAACCGCTCAATATGCCACAGGAACGCATGTATGGAGCCCCCAAAAACAGTAGGTGAAAAAAGATCATGGCTAAAAGACGACCTTGAAGACAACCTGATAACACAAGAAAAATACGACATAAGAACAAACGAACTAGCCGCCTACGACGATGCACAACTCATATCCGAACTGCAAACCGAAGAAGAACCAGAACAAGAAGAACCCAAAGAGGAAGAAAAAAACGAAACAGTCGAAAAACTGAAATCCATAATATCCAGTCCATTAATAATCTTCCTGCTGGTAGCACTAGTCCCAATAGCACTAATAGCATACAAAGCCCGCCGTAAAAAGAAAGAAGAAAGCCTGGAAGACATAAAACGCAGCGTCAACGCAGAAACAAAACCCGTCGCAGACACAGAACCCATCGATGCCTTCGAATTCGTAGATACGAAATTCATAGACAAAATAAAACTAGTCATCCTGAACCCAAAAAAATTCTTCTCAATAATGCCAAGAACCGGCGGATACAAAGAGCCAATCATCTTTTATATGGTCATGACAACAATCATGGTCCTCCTATCCACACTAACCGACATCACCTCAATCAACTTGTTAATCTCACTAACAGCAACAATAATCACACTAATAATTTGCACACCTCTTCTTTTCATCTCAGCACTTATCCTCCACACGATCCTGAAAACACTAGGCGCACAAGGCAAATACGAATCCACACTAAGAGTCATGGCATACTCATCAGCAGCAGGTATCTTCTCATGGATTCCCTATGCAGGAATACTTGCAATCCTCTACCAGATATACATATCAGTCATCGGCTACAAAACCGTCCACAACATAAGCGCCCTGAAAATAATAATAGGATTCATTCTAATAACACTCCTGATTATACTCATCATCACAATAATAATCGCAGTCATAGGCATAGCATTCATGGGCATAATCCTTGCCTTCATAGAACAAAGCGGACTATCAATCACCCCGACACAATAAGAAAAAAACATTTAACCGCAACAAACGACACCAAAAACCCAATCGATCTCAGTTCTTTAGCTCAATATTTCAACGGCACCATAAATCAGGTCATTCACTACAGTCACTCTCAGCTTTTTAGCTCAATCTTTCAACGCAACCAACTGAGCCAAAAAAGCCTCAATCTGCAGATCCTCCTGCCCGCCCTCGACAATCCGAAACTCATACTCCCCAAGCTTATCAATCAGGCGCGCCTTACACCTGTCATCCACATCAACAGAAAGAATCTCGCGGTGAATCGCGCGAATGACATCAAGCCCTGAAAGCCCGCGATTGATCATCAGATCATACAGCCTCTTCCTGGAATCCAGAAACTTACCGCTAAGCGCCAGATCAAGCACATCCTTGACCTCCTTCGGATGCAAAGTAGCCGCAACATCATAGACACCCTTCTCATCAACCTTCTTCGAAAGAATAGAAACCGACTGAAGCACATTAGTAGCCTTCCTGAAATCACCAAGAGACACAGCAATAACCGCAGCCATCCCATCCTTCGTAACATCAAGCCCCTCGGCCTTGGCAACCCTCTCAACATATCCGGAAATCGCCTCATCACTCCCCGGCCCGAACCTAAAGACCGCACACCGACTCTGGATCGGCGCAATAAGTTTCGAAGAATAATTGCACGACAAAATAAACCGCGTCGAATGCGTATACTTTTCCATTGTCCTGCGAAGCGCCTGCTGCGCCTCAGTAGTCAAAGCATCACTCTCATCAAGAAAAATAATCTTAAACTCTGCCCCAAGCGGCTTGATACGCGCAAAATCCTTGATCTTCGACCTCACCACCTGGATGCCCCTCTCATCAGACGCATTAGTCTCCATAAAATTCCTCGACCACGTATCCCCGTACAACTCCTTCGCAAGCGCAATAGCACAGGTAGTCTTCCCCACCCCCGCAGTACCTGCAAAAAGCATATTTGGAATCGACTTCGCCTTGACAAACGCTTTAAGGCGCTCAACAATAGACTCATGCCCCACAACCTCAGAAAGCGTTTTCGGCCGATACTTCTCAGTCCAGATCTCAATCATAACCAACACTATACCCTCCAAATAATATAAAACTAACCGCAAGACAAAAATACACCCGATTCACCTGCGCAAAGATATATAAAATTAAACCACGTCGTAGTTATAAAAAATAATCCGGGAAATACAATGTCACTAAATACAGTAATCAGCGGACTCGAAATAACTTATGGAGATTTACTAGAATTCTCATCTTCACTCACAGGATATGTAACAGAAGATGATTGTGATTTCTTACGAAGTATACATGAAAGAATAGAAACCGCAAAAGAATATGCAGAACCAGACGATATCTTAGACAACCCTAAAGAAGACCACCTAAACCAAATAGGCGCAGACTTAGAAACGATAAACCAGCAATTCAACACACTACATAGAACTAAAGAACAAGACGTATTCTATAAAAAAATCGACACCTTACAGGACGAATGCAACAAAAATGATAACATACCTACTGGTAATAAAGACGAAATAACCAGATACTTTCAACTCATAAAAGAAGAAAAAGACACTTATGGCGCAGACCAATTAATATCTGCTTTCAATTCCATATCTGACAAACAAAAACTCCCGTACCTCATCATAACACAAAGCATACTACTCCAAAAAGAGAACAAATTAGATTCCGTAGATTACCAGTATCATGAACTATTGGAAAAAGAAATGCCTGAACTGATGGCAGGCATTCCAAAACCACTACAGGATCAGTATATGGATATTCTCACAACCGCCACAAAACCACCATTCTCGGAGAGTAGCGTATTTCTCTACGCACTGGGAAAGCAAATCTCAAAACAATTTAATCCCAACGAACAAGATATTTTTTCACATCCTCACATAGAAGACGAATTTAGAGAATATTACTTAAATATTGCAAAAGAAGCAGTTATTAAACAACCAAATTTCGTAACCGATTTGTTGGGATTCCTGCCAGACATAATTAAAATAAACGGTATTAAAGAAACAAAAAAAATAGTTGACCGCGGCCTAAATATAAAAGATGAGAATTTCAAAAATATCGTTGATGAAAAACATAGAATAAACCTCCCTATATTTTATTACGGCATCCATGCAGGGCATCGCTTTGCAGGCAGCACCCCAGAAGAGCAACAAGACCAACTCAATATTATCGAGGCTAATTTGTAGTGGTTATTAACACCAACATACAAGAAGCCCACTAAAACTATATTAACCCTGCGCGCCCAATAAAATCTATGCCCTCCATTCTCCAAAAACCAACAAAACCAGCCATAGCCATACTAACAATACTACTAACAACCCTCCTTCTCAGCCACCCAGCCTTCTCAATCTCCCAGGAAATAAAAGACCCCTCAAACATCGAAGAGCTAACAGTAAAAATAACCCAGCACGGCAAAATCCTCATCCCTGAAGGCAAACTCGATTGGGTAAAAATCAACCTCACATTCCCAAAAGACAACACAAACCAGGAACTAACAACAACCGAAAAATACATCCAGGACAACCTCGGAAACAACATCCTCACAATAACAAAAGACGACCCCAGAAACATAATAACATACAGCGCAGAAAGCATCGTCACAATCAAAGAGCGCCGCACCATCCACATCCCCGAAACCTACACAATACCGGACAACATCAAAATCTATCTCAAACCCGCAAAAAACATCCAAAGCACCGCCCCTGAAATAACAGCACTCGCAAAAGAACTCACAAAAGACTCAAAAACAGACTTCGAGCGCATCGCAAAACTAGCCACATGGGTCCACGAAAACATCGAATACAAACTCAGCCTCGGCACCGAATCAAAAGACGCCCTCTGGACACTAAAAAACAAAGTAGGAACATGCGACGAATACGCAAGCCTCTTCATCGCCCTCGCACGCGCATCCGGCTACCCCGCCCGCTACATCTCAGGCCACGCCTACGGCAAAGACGGCTGGGAAAAACACGCCTTCGCAGACGTATACATCGGAAGATGGATCCCCGTCGACCCCACCTGGAACGAAGTCGGCAACCTCGACGCAACCCACATCCAGTTCACCACCAAAGAAGACAACATCGTAAAGAACGAGATACAGGCCTACGGCACAAAAATCGGCGAAATGACCTGGGCAGAAGACGAAACAGAAATCGAGATACTCGACATAAAAGAAAAAGAGAAAGAAAAAGACTACAAACTACTAAGAAGCTCAGACAAACTCGAGATGGGCGAAGAAGCAATAATACTTTTGAAATTCACACCACAGGAATACAAAGTAGTCAGACTCGACCTTGAACCCTGCCTCAGCCCCGCACCAATAGTAGAAATAGACGAAAAAGAAAAAAGCATCATACTCGAACCCGGCAAAGAAAAAATAGCATACTGGAAAATAAAGATAAGCGAAAACCTCAAAAAAAACACACAATACACATGCCCGCTCACACTCAACTCCCGCCTCCTCACAACAAGAGCAATCAACCTCACCATAAACACACTAACAACCCGTAAATCCGACCAAATCACACTTGACGCAAACATAGACAAAACAGACCTCATACTCGGAGAAAAACAGGCAATAAAAATAACCATCGAAAAAACTGAAGGTACAGACCCAGTAACAATAGGCATAATACATGGGAACGAACACATAGAAAAAACATACACACTAAACCCGGGCGAAACCGCAAAACTCACACACACATTCACCCCGGACCAGCCCGGCGAACATGAGATAATAACATACTCATCAACCGGCCAGGTAAAAACACTGAAATACAACGTAGGCGAAACAAAAGACATCTACATAGACAAAATAGAAACACCCGAGTACGCAAAAACAAACGAGGAAATGCCAGTAACAACCTACATCAAAAACAACCGCAGCACTGCACAGACAATCAAATTCACCCAGACATTCGAAGACAAAGAAGACATCATCTCAACAAAAATAGAAAAAGAAAAGACAATAAAAACAACAATATCATCATCCACAATCGGCGACAAAAAAATATCATTCCACCTCACAGGCCAAAACATAGACTCAAAAACAACAAGAAACATCCGCATCTACGAGAAACCACAAATAGAAATAGCCACAACATACAACTACGCGACAGCCACAGCAACCCTGGCCATCGAGACAAAAAAAGACTCAGCAAAAGAAATAACAATCATCCTCAACAAAATCACAAAAAAAATAACAGAACCGCAAAAAAAATTCACACTTGACTTCGAACTGCCAATAGGAACCCACACAGCAACAATCAAATACACAGACCTCGCAGGCAACAAATACACAAAAACAGAAACAATCACAATAAAAAAACAAACCATAACAGAAAAGATCATATCATTCATAAAACGTATTTATTTAGCAAAATTCACAGTTAAAACATCATGATTTTTAATACTCTATTTTTATGGAACGAATAATCATGGGTAGCGGTAGTTAACGATTTTATTTTATAATCATTGCACAACTGCCATTATTCCTGCATAAAATTTATAGTGTGCTTGTTGTTGTTTTATCTTTTTTTTTCATGAAAATAGTTTATTTTGTGTGGGTTTAGCATATCGATTATAATTTTCTGAACAAGTGCCATAAAACAACTCATCAAAAAAATCAGTTGTATAAGAAACTTGGATAAAATAAGTTCTTAACCAAATTTTTAAAGTTCCTAAATTCCAGGATTCTTAGGGAGTATGATTTATTTTACATATCAGTAGGAGGATGTACTCACAGCACGTATAGTTCCTAATGGAAGACTATGTTTTTTATATAAAATTCAAGAAAACGACGTGTATCGTCCACTTACAAAATCATAGCTACCAAAGTCGCGGGAATATAGGTAATTACGAAGAATATATGACTATCTAGACTATTCCACAAAAAAGCATATAAACCTATTCATCTATTTTAATACACTATGTCGTTAGCATTAGTTGAAAAAATGCTCGAAAAACTAGCAGAGACACAGAGCAGGCATTACAAAATCATGTTCATAATCACACTCATAGTCACCATAATTCTCGCATCAGGACTGACAAAATTAGAGATACAGACAGACATCAACAAAGAAATGCCCCAGGACCTGCCGGTATTCAAACTGGGAAACAAAATATCAGACATATTCGGGGGACAGGA
>DAOVYR010000005.1 GCA_030635525.1 Candidatus Nanohalarchaeota archaeon
ATTGATGAGGTTGGCCATAGTATACAGTCTATAGGTGCGGCGCTCGGCCAGGCGTTCTGGAACCAGGCGATTGGGGCTATTTTTGTTGCGTTTGCTGCGATGGCGATTGCGGTTTTCCTAACGTTTCGCAGTCCTGTTCCTTCGCTTGCTGTGATACTTGCGGGTGTCTCGGATATAATTGTTGCTGTTGTCGGTATGAATCTTCTTGGTATCCAGTTGAGTATGGGTACGCTTGCAGGGCTTTTGATACTGATGGGTTATTCGATTGATACTGATATTCTTTTGTCTACGAGGGTCATCAAAAGGAAAGGGGAAGGTACTATTAATGAGCGCATAAAGTCGTCGATGAAGACGGGTGTGACTATGTCTGTAACGTCGATTATCGCGATGACTATTTTGTTTCTGGTGTCGAGTTCGCCTGCGCTTGATGATATCGCGCTTGTGATTATTATGGGTCTTTTGGCTGATATACCTTTTACATGGCTGCAGAATGTCGGTATTCTGAAAATACATATGGGGCGGATGGATAAATGATGAATTTTAAGCAACTGCTGAAGGAGCCGAGAATTATTATTGTGGTGGTTTTTATACTTCTTGCAGTGCTGGCTATAGGGCCGTATCCTGTGATGAATGATGAGGGCACTATGTCATTTGATTCGAATATCAAGCAGGGCATTGATATGAAAGGTGGTGCGAGGGCGCTGATTCATCTGAAGGATGCTACGGATGATAATCTCAGGAAGACGATTATTGTGCTTGAGAAGAGGATTGATTCTTATGGTGTTAAGGAGAAGCAGATACGCCCGGTTGAGATTGAAGGGGAATGGTATATACAGCTGGAGATGGCGGGTGCTGATGAGGAAGAACTGAAGGAGCTTATACAGAGGCAGGGTAAGTTTGAGGCTACGATAGATAGGAATATCACTGTTGAGAATGGCACTGCTATGTTTAATTTTAATCAGAAGCCGTATGATATTGTTTCCCTGTCTTCGGGTGCGATAGAGATCGATGGTGTTGTGCTTGAGGTTAGTGATACTATTGAGCTTGAGGGAATACGGCTTAAGTATGTGAACCGGACAGATGATGATGTTATAATTTTGAGGGCGTTTGTGATAGCGGGTGAGGATGTTAAGCAGGTGTTTAGGGATGCGCAGCATGCAAGGATATCCGGTGCAGGGGACAATTGGCATTTTGAGTTTTCGATAACTTTATCTTCTGAGGCTGCACAGAGGTTTGCTGCTGTTACGAGTGATCTTTCGAAGGATTTTTCGAATGGCAGAAGTTATCTTTCGAGTAATATTGACCTGTATCTTGATGATGATCTTGTTGATTCGCTGAGGATTTCTTCTGATCTGCAGGGGAAGATTCAGCCGGAGATACAGATTAGCGGGCCGGGTGATTCGAGAGATGATGCATGGAGGAATATGAACCAGTTGCAGTCGATACTTGAGTCCGGGGCTTTGCCGACGGAAATTGAGATTGTGCAGATGAATACTATTTCGCCGACGCTTGGGGAGGAGTTTATGAAATCGGCGGTTATCGCGATATTGTTTTCTATTCTTGCTGTGAGTGTTGTGATATATTTTAGATATAAGGATCCGAGGATAGTCATTCCGATTATATTGACATCGTGTACTGAGGTTTTGTTGATTTTCGGGTTTGCTGCGTTTATACAGTGGACTATTGATCTTGCGGCAATTGCCGGTATTATTGCTGCTATAGGGAGTGGTGTGGATGACCAGATTATTATTACTGATGAGAGTGATAAGAAGAAGAAGGATGAGCTTAGTCTGAAGCGCAAGCTTAAGCGAGCGTTCTTTATTATTTTTGCGTCTGCTGCGACTACGATTGCGGTGATGGTGCCGCTTTTGACTGTCGGCGCCGGCGGTGTGCGTGGATTTGCGTTTACGACTATTATTGGTGTGGTTATCGGGGTCTTGTTTACGAGACCGGCGTTTGCGAAGGTTATTGAGTATCTTAGACGGTAGATGCGGATGATTCATTTTGTGTGCGGCGGCGCAGGGTTTATCGGGAGTAATTTGTGTGAGCGGTTGCTTTCTTCTTGTGAGGATAAGGTTGTGGTCTATGATAATTTTTCTTCCGGCAGGATGGAGTTTCTGGATGGGTGCAGGAAGGATTCCAGGCTGAAAATTGTCCGGGGCGATGTTCTTGATGCGGGGAAGCTTGGGCGTGCGATGAAGGGTGCTGATGTTGTGTGGCATCTTGCGGCTAACCCGGATGTGAGGGTTGGTGCAGAGGATACTTATGTTCATGTTGAGCAGAATATTTTGGCGACGCGCAATGTTTTGGAGGCGATGCGCAAGAATAAGATAGGGCGTATTGCGTTTACTTCTACTTCTACTGTTTACGGGGAGGCGACAGTTATACCGACTCCCGAGGGTTACGGGCCGTGTGTTCCGATTTCTTTGTACGGAGCGTCGAAGCTTGCGTGTGAGGCGCTTATCTCTTCGTATTGTTTTACGTTTGATATGTCTTGTGTGATTTACCGGTTTGCGAATTGCGTGGGCCGGCGGGGTACGCATGGGGTGATTTTTGATTTTGTTAATAAGCTTCGGGACAATCCCAAAGAGCTTGAGATTCTGGGGGATGGCAGGCAGAATAAGTCTTATTTTCTTGTGGATGATTGTGTGGATGCGATGATTTATGCGCAGGGGATGCAAAAAAAGAGGGTGGAGATTTATAATGTCGGGTCTTCTGATATGATTACTGTTACTGAGCTTGCGAAGATTGTTGTTTCTGAGATGGGGCTTAAGTGTGTGAAGTTTCGCTATACCGGCGGTGTGGATGGGGGGCGCGGCTGGAAGGGGGATGTTAAGGTTATGCTGCTTTCGGTTGAGAAACTTTCGGGGTCAGGTTATAAGGTGAAGTGTGGTTCTTCCCAGGCTCTGAGGGAAGCGGTCCGGTGTATGATTGGGTGATTATCCTTTTGTTAGAATTAGTATGGCTTCTGCGAGGTCGCCTTCGGTTTCTTTGAGCGCATCTTCTGCTTCGCTTTTTTCGCAGTTTGTCTGGTCCATTACCATCTGGATGTCGTCGTCTGTGTATTTCGGGGTGTCTTCGTCGATGCTGCGCTCGGTTGTTTCGCCTGATATCTGGAATGAGTTCTGGCCCATCATGTTGACTTTCTGGATTGAGGGGTTTGTTATTATTATTTCCTTGTCTGCGCATCTGATGATGACTTCGTCTGCTTCGATGTTCTGGCTCTGGATGCCCATCTGTTTCATCATCTTTTCCATTTGCCGGGGGTTCATTTTTGGCATCATTGTTTTTTTCGCCTGTTACTGGTGTATTGGGTGGGAAATATTTAAATGTTTGTTCGTTGTTGTTTAGTCTTCTGGGTATGGGTCGTCTAAAAATTCTGAATGTATATAACTGATTAGCTTAATTCCTTGTTGTGGTATGTGTTTACAGCAATTATTAGCTTATCAAATGAAATGTTCTCTTATGATTTCTGGATATTTTCAATGAATTTTATCTCTTTGTCTAATTCATTAGGGTTTTATGTTTTTCTAATAATTCAATTGTGCATATTCACCCTGAAAGCAGTACCCATGTTTATTTTTGTATCGTCTGCGTTTTATGAGGGGGGGTTGAAGCATAGTTCTTCGTTAAATTCCTGATTGCATGCATATATGTCAAAGCAAGCCATGTGTTCATTGCAATATGCATTTTCACTCTTCTTAAAGAAGAGGTCTGCTTTTTTGTTTTCATATATGGTATTGTGTCTGCTCATGTCTGCTGGCGGTGTTGATGGTGTGGTGGTTCCGGGGTTTGCTGTTCCTGTGCATGTAGATATGCCTATGCATTCGCTGTAGTCACAGCCGACAGAAATCATTTCTTTGATGACCCATGTGAGGTACTTTTCTCCAGTCTCATTATCGGCGGGTATTTTGTATTTCCTGTCTACGCAGGTTATTTTTATGGATATTGAGTGGGCTTCAATGCACTCCTTTTCGACAGTGCATGTGACATATTCATCAAAGTGACCATAGAATTTTGAATTTGCTTCTACCAGATTAAATATACTTTTAAGTTGACCTGTACTGATGCAACAACAGTTGGGGTCTGTTTCATAACCGCAGGTTACGGTGCCTTTACCATCCACACATGGATTTTCATGGTGTGTTCCGTTCCTGTGTGTGCATACCTCTGTCTCGTTGCAATCCGGGTCTGTTTCCTTGTCGCAGTCCGGCGGGTCCAGTACAGTTTCACATGTCACATCACATGGATTTAGGCAGATCTCTCCGGCTCCATAATCGTACCTGCATACATATCTGTCTTCGCAATCTGTTTGTGGATCACAGTCAGTTTGACTGTCATGCATGTTTTTTACTTCCATGAGGATGGAATCTTCCATTTCTGCTTCGAGCAGCCTGTAGTACATCCAGAAGAATCTGTTGTATTCTGCCCTGCCTTTTATGTCTCCAATGTATTTGTGGGTGGTTCCGTCTTCTTTGCTGTAGAGTGAGCCGCCCAGTCCTGTTATATCCCACCCGTCGCAGGCTTCGGGATAGTTTGTCTGTGGGCACTGGTATGCTACTTCAGGGTAGATTCCTGAGCATGTGTATGGTTCTATGTTTACGTTTAGTACGTCATAAATGTCTGTGGAGTCGTCAAGGAATGCGTTTAGGTTATTTAGTGTCTCGTTGCTTAAGGTGTAGAGGATTTCATGGAATGTTGGTGGCGTTCTTACGCCGTTGCAAAACCATACTCTTTCTGTACCCATTCCACCACCTGCTTTTGCAATGGTCAGGGCAGCGTCGTTTGAGGCGTGTTCCAGTATGGGTTCTGAAATACTTTTTACTGTTTCCATCTTTGAGCGGAGAGCATCCTGGTTGTCTGATATTCTCTCTGTATAGTCTACACCTGCTGTGGATTGATAGTTCATCCATGCAAGGAAGAATGCTACAGCGATTACTGCAACGATTGCAATGGAGGACATGCTATATGCTTTCTTCATACGGTTATTTTATTGTTGTTGTAGTATATAAATTTTGTATAATTTTCTTATCAACATCTGTTTAAGTTCAGTATTCAAGGCGAACACGAGGCAGAATGATGTGTGGGTCTAGTTCCATTGTTTGAGGATTGCGTTTATGTAGAGGCCCGGTATTGGTGTCGGTGCAGGTATGACGTAGCTGTGGATTCTTTTGTCAACCGGCGGGGTTGTGCCTAGTTCAAATGATACGTCCGGTATGGGTTGCGATAATACGATATCTCTGATGGCTTTGGATACGTCTTTCGGGTTGTCTACGGTGTACATTCCCGCGCCTGTGCCGTCTGATAATGTGGTCATGAATTCGGTTAGCTTTTCTTCGCCTGCGCATGTGTAGGGTATTGGTCCTGCGCGGCATTGGGAGCGGAATCTGTCCGGTACATTGCAGGGATTTGCTTTCAGGGTGAATATGTTCATTTTTGCGTCTGCTGCGTTTGCCCTGTCTATGAGGGCGTCAATAGCGTTCTCTTTGTCTGTGCAGGTTGTTTCGGGAGGGGTGCATGAGGGTCTGTCGGGGCAGCATGCTTCGGTTACGATGCCCTCGTAGTGTTCGCAGCCGCAGCCTTCGCAGCCGCTCGGGGGTTCGTCAGAGAGTATGATTCCTACTTTTGCGCTTACTTTGCCCCAATCGTCTAGTTTTTCGTCGATGAGGCATTTCATGCCTCTTGCCCATGCTTCATTTTTGTTGGTGCTTCCGACGTTGCAGTCGACCATATAGGTCCTGAAGCAGGGGTTGTTCTTTTCCATTTCGTGGAACATGTTCCTGTAGTATTGTCCTGTCGGGAGGAAGTAGAGTTTGAAGGCTACTCTGCGGTCGGTGGTTTCTTCTACTTCGTCTATAATGTATTGTATATTGTGCCTGATGTCTTCTATCTCCTCTTTCATGCTGACTGATACGTCGAGGACCATGATGACGTATATCTGGTATCGCGGCGCGTGGGGTAGTTCCAGATGCCAGTGTCCTTCACCATAGATTAGGTCGAGTCTTTCTGTGAGTTCTTCGAAGACATCTACTGTTATCGGGTCGTCGACGGGTCCGAATTCCAGTACGCCTTTTTCGAAGAAGCCTGCGAGTCCTATGAGTTCTACGAATGTCCTGTTTGTGGCGGGTTCGGTTATGACTATGAATGTGTTGGCTCCTGCGTTGAAGTACTTCTCTTCATGGGATTCCTGTGCGATGTGCATTACTTCTGCTTTCTGGTCGGATGTTACGAGCCTCAGTGCCAGCATGGAGATTATGGCAACTACTACTAATACTAAAAAACCCAGAATTTCGATTGTCTGACCTTTTTTCATTTTATCACAAACATTATCGTGAAATGAGAAATGTTGAAAATGTTAAAGATTTCTAAGCCGGTCCATTGACCGGCGGTTGTTCATTATTCGGAAGAACTGAAACATAGTTTTCCTTCTTCGAAAGGAGGTGCGCATCTGTCTATGTCGAAGCATCTCATGTGGTTGTTGCAGTATGTTCCGCTTGCGAAGAAAAGATCGCTTACTGTATTGTCCTGTTCGACTCCGGCCATGTTGGCAGGTGGTTCGCCAGAGGCTCCTCCTGATTCACCGCTGCCGATGATTACACATTGTTCGTATTCACAGCCAACGGTGATCATCTCTTTGATGATCCATGTGAGGTATCTTTCTCCTGTCTCGTCGTCGCCTGGTATCTTGTATTTTTTGTCTGTGCATGTAATTTTGATGGATAGTGCGTGCAGTTCCTGACAGTCTTTCTCGACTTCGCATGTGACGTATTCGTCGAAGTGGCCGAAGAATTCGGATGATGCAAGTACTCTCCCGAAGATGGCTGTAAGGTTGCCGGAGGTTATGCAGCAGTCAAGGTCGTCAGGTTCGCAGTTTACTTCTATGGCGTAAAGGTCTTTGACTTCTGCGAGTATTGAGTCCTGCATTTCTGCTTCGAGGAGCCTGTAGTACATCCAGAAGAATCTGTTGTAGTCTGCCTTGCCTTTTATGTCTCCTATGTATTTGTGGGTGGTTTCGTCTTCTTTGCTGTAGAGTGAGCCTCCCAGTCCTGTGATGTTCCATCCGTCGCAGGCTTCAGGGTAGTCTTCTGCTGGGCATTTTATTGCTATTTCTGGGTAGATTCCTGAGCATGTGTATGGTTCTATGTTTACGTTCAGTACGTCATAAATATCTGTGGAATCATCAAGGTAAGCGTTTAGGTTGTTGAGTGTCTCGTTGCTTAAGGAGTAGAGGATTTCATGGAATGTTGGCGGCGCTCTTACGCCGTCGCAGAACCATACTCTTTCTGTACCCATTCCACCACCTGCTTTTGCAATGGTCAGGGCTGCGTCATTTGACGCGTGTTCCAGTATTGGTTCTGAAATGCTTTTGACTGTTTCCATTTTTGAGCGGAGTGCATCCTGATTGTCTGAAATTCTTTCTGTATAGTCTACGCCTGCTGTGGATTGATAGTTCATCCATGCAAGGAAGAATGCTACAGCGATTACTGCAACAATTGCAATGGATGATATAGAATATGCTTTTTTCATAACATGTTGTTATTGTTTTTACTGTATATAAAGATTTGTTTTTTGTGTTCTGGATGCGGTGTGATATATAAGTTTTTGTGGGTATTATGTATGTTTTTGGGTTATTGTGTGTGTGGTTTGAGGGTAAGTTCAGATGAGATGAGTTGTGGATTGTTCTATGATTGAATGTGTGCTGTATGCGGTTTTAGGTGTCCTTGCGGGATGTGTGACGGGTCTTATACCCGGGCTTCATGTTAATACTATTGCGCTTGTTGTGCTCGGGCTGTTTTATACGTATTCGTTTGATGCGGTTAACCTGTCTGTGTTTATTCTTTCTATGGGGGTTACGCATTCGTTTGTGGATTTTATACCATCGATATATCTTGGTGCGCCGAGTTCGGATACGATTCTTTCTGTGCAGCCGGGGCATAGGATGGTTCTTTCAGGGCGCGGGTTTGAGGCGCTTGCGCTGTCGGTTGTGGGGGGGATTTTCGGGATCTTTTTTGTGATGGTTTTGCTTCTCGGATTGTTTGCTGTTGTTCCTTTTGTGTATGCTTATATCCGGGCCTGGATTCCTTTTTTTCTGGTTGTTGTTGAGGTGTATATGATTACGATTGAGAGGAATAGGCTTGCTGCGTTGCTTGTGTGTTTTCTTTCTTTGATGTATGGGGTTGTGCTTATGAATACGCATATCATCAGCCAGAAGTATACGCTGTTTGTTATGCTTACGAGCCTTTTTGGGATTAGTTCGCTTGTCTTGAGTTATGCTGTGACGAGCAGGCTGCCTGTGCAGAGGAAGCGATTCAGGATTAAGCTTGGACCGACGATTTCGGGGTCGTTTGCAGGGTTTGTGGGTGGGCTTGTTGCAGGGACGCTCCCGGGGCTCGGGGGTTCGCAGTCTGCGATTCTTGTGCAGAAGTTCGGGAGGATCAGGGGGGCTAAGAAGTATATCACTACTCTTGGTACAATCAATACGATTGATATTCTGATTTCTGTTTTTTCGCTTTATATGATTGGTAAGGCGAGGAGCGGGAGTGCGATTGTGATACAGGAGGTGGTCGGGGTTATTACGGTTCAGAATATGGTTCTTTTCCTGGGGGTTGCGCTTTTTTCGTGCGGGGTGGCTGCGATTGTTACGCTTAATATTGGGAAGGCTGCGGCTGAACATGTTCATAAGGTTGATTACCGGAAGCTGGTGTTTGCGATTGTTTCGTTTCTCGGGGTTCTTGTGTTTGTGTATACCGGATTTGCGGGGGTTGTTGTCTGTCTTACGGGGGTGGCTATCGGGGTTTTGCCTAATCTTTTGGGGGTTAAGAAGAGTCTTTTGATGTCGTGCCTGATAGGGCCTACGATTCTTTATCTTACGGGGACTGATTATGTTGTGCTTGGGATGCTTGGGCTTTGAGGGTAGATGAGAAGCAGGGGTTTTTAGGATAGTTTTTTTAGTAAGATTATTAGTGCGCCGATTGCAGGGGCCAGGATTGCGATGTAGATTGCTGCGGTGGTTATCAGTTGTGTGTCCATGTCTGGTTATTGGTTTTTTGGGTATATATATGTGATTTCACGACCCCTTCATTTCCGGTGGAGAAACATTATAAAGGTGTTGTTTTTTGTTCACTTTTGGTACACAGAATGTCTTAGACCCCATTGTTTCCTGTGGAGATTTTGTGGGCTGGCTGGCGTGAAGGTGTGGGCTGTTGCAGGTTTTGTTTCACGCTTGGTGGTGTGAATGTATCCAACGCGCTCCCTTCACCCCAAAGTGTCTTTGATGTTGTGGGTTGTGATGGGGTGTGTTTTGGGATTGTTGCGCATTATGATGTACTATATTTTGTAATTGTTGTACATTACGATGTACATGATTGTTTAGTCAGCGATGTTATGCGACAATTTAAATTAACGGTCAAAGTTGGGTTTTACAGGAAATTGGGCTTTGAAATCCTGAAAAAAGGGAAAAATGAACAGTACCTATGTATTACGATATGATTGATTTGTTGAGATATAGGTGAGAGAGTAAGAAAAAAATTAAATGTTGAATGCTTCCAGCCGTTTGGTTAATTCAATAGTTTTTTTTGTTATTGGAGATGTTTCTCTTTCGTGCATTTTCTTAAGGAATTCGTCTGCTTCTTTGCCTCGTAATGCAGGAGTTGCTCTTATTGGCTTTGGCATAGGAATCACAGTAATATATTGTAATTTGGATTTTATATCTCTTATATGCTCAACTTAATTGTGATGTGAGATTATCTTATCCCTAGGCATTTCAGTGATGCGCAATTCACTTATACTTCGCGAGGTTGAGCTGTCTTGCTTTTTTGCCGAACATTGAGTCTGCTTCTTTTTCGAGGAGGAAGAATTGCTGCCTCAGGTAGGAGGTTATTTTGAATTCGTCCATTATTCTTTTGGATGGTTCGATGTATTTTCTTGCGCTGCCTTCGGAGATTGTGAGCAGGATTTTGCCTTCGCATCTTGTGCATTTGCCGATCAATGGGACTCTTCTGTATTTTTCGTTGCAGGTGACGCACCTGAAGCCCTGTTTTGAGAATTTTCTTAAGTTGCCTTTGATGTCGCGCAGGAAGTGTTTTGAGAGTACGGCTTCTGCGACTTTGTCTTCGTCTACTGCGCGCAGTTTTCTTTCGAGGTCAAGTTGTGCGAATAGTTTTTCGAGCATTGTGTCGAGTTGCGTGTATCTGCTCCTGTGGGGGCCTTCGTTGATGTCGTATGTGTCGTGCGTGAATTTTGTGTGAAATACTTCGGTTTTGCCGATCAGCTCTTCTACTATTCTTGGTTTTGATTTCAGGTCCCATGTGTGCGGGTAGTTCTGGGTTTCTCTGTAGAATTCGAGGGGGTAGGTGTCGTCTACGTCTACGTTCCATGATTCGTCGTCGACTTCCTCGGGGTCGAGGCATGTTGTGAGGACCAGCGGCGCGTCCATTGTTCTTCCGCCACGGGTGTCTGGCATGAACTGCCTTGAGAAGTTCAGGAGGGCGTCCATCAATAGCATTATGCTGTCCTCGTCGCCGTCTGCGTTTCTTCTTTTTCCGGCGTGCCAGAAGGGATGTGCCAGACCGATTCTTGCCGGGGTGAAGCCGATTATCCGCCCGATGATGCCGGCTGAGGTGTGTGGGGCGAGGCCGATGACCAGTTGCCCTACGAGCTGCTCTTTTGTTTTTATGTTGTAGAATGGTTTTAGGTGGTAGAATTTTACTAGCAGCTGGTCTGTGAATTTGCAGATGCTTACGAGGTGGTCTGCTGTTGAGAATTCTTTGTTGTCTGAGACTATTATGTCCTGGGGGTAGAGGGTGAGGATCTGCTCTTCGCTTGTGAGTTCGTTGCCGTCGACGTCTTTTTCGTAGCCGAATTTGCGCAGGGTTTCTATTGGTACGCTGATTTCGCGGGGCTTGAAGTGGGTTACCGGGACGTCTGTTGAGTCCAGGCGGGTTGTGCCGTCTTTGTTTACGTAGAGGTTGTATTTTGCACGGAGGAGGCCTTTTTCAAGTGGCTCGACGTTTTTGCTTGCGCCGAAGACGCCTCTTACGCCTTTGAATAGTTCCGGCATCTCATGCTCTTTTAGTTTGATGTTTTTTTTGGCGTTGTCCATTAGTGTTTTTATGTCCAGTTTCATCCTGCGGTAGCCTGCTGTGGGCAGGCCGCAGTGCTCGGGTGCGTTGGTGATTGCGTTGCAGCGTCTGCATGCTTTTATTGGTGTTGCTTTTGCGCCGCAGTCGTAGCAGTAGGTGAAGTAGGTTTCTTTGCCGCATTCGGTGCAGCGGTAGGCAGATACTGATGATTCGATTGTGCCTGCTTTGTAGGATTCCATGAGGTTTCTCATGCGGCCGCCGGCTTCGCCGCAGGGGAAGAGTACTTGCGGGCGGCCTTTCATGAGGCGCCGTTCTGCTTTTTCAGGGCGACCCATTTTCATGCCGACTCTTATTGTGCCTTTTTCTTTTATTGTGATGCCTGATAGGTTTTTTAGTGCGTCCATTACGCTTTCTGATTGGTCTATTTTTTTGATGAGGGATGCTTTGTTTTTTTCTGTGGGCTTTCCAAGGCATTTTGGGATTGCGAGGGATTTGCCGGTGATGAGTATTGTTTCGTTTTTTTTTGCGTGTGGCGCACAGAGGGTTTCGAGGATTTTTTTTTGGTCTGATGCGTCCTGGAGGGTTAGGGTTATTGAGTTGTTAATTGTGTTGGTTAGCGGTTGGTTTTTTGTTGCTATATTATTTGCAGTTATGTCATTTGTGGTTATGTCCATATCCCCCTCTGTGTTTGGTTCTTTTCCTTCCCTATCCCCCACCCTCCCAGATGTGTCTGAATTATCTGTGTTTTTCTGATTCTCTAGGTTTTCATTGTTTTCTGTGGTGGTTGTGTTGTTGTCTTTTTGGTCTTTTTTTGCTTTTGAGAACCATTCTATTAGGTCTTTGAGGTCGTCTTTTGTGATGTCGTGCCAGAAGAAGTTGTAGCGGGGGTGGAGCGGGATGTTCAGGGTTTCTGAGATGTTGAATGCTTCGTCGAGTGTGGGTGGCGGGTAGGGTTTGGATGTGTATTTTGAGAGGTCTTTTATTTCGGTTTTGTTGTTGTTGTTGCTGTTTTTTTCCAGTGCTTCTTTTACTTCCAGTGCCCACCATTCTTCGACGTAAGAGGAGGGGAGGAGCATGTGGCCGTTGCTTACGAATTCGCCGTAGGGTATGAGTGCGTCGCCGAGTGAGAGTATTGTCTTTAGTTCGGGTTTTAATTTTTTTATCTGCTCTTTGGTTTCTATCTCTATGACGTCGCCGTTTTTCAGCAGGATTACAGGACCTTCCATTGTGTCGCAGGGCGTGCATACTGTTGCTTTGCCGGGAAATTCCATGGCGATCTGCGTGCCGACTGCAAGGAAAGGGACGAGGTGCATGGTGAGGGGGTGTACTGATGTGGATGCCAGGCCGCCGGTTCTTGATCGTCCGTATCTGAGGCGGAAGCCGCCCGGTTCTGCGGGGTATGAGAATACCGGTCTTCCTGCGATTATCTTGTCAATGTATTTTGCGTTTGGGATGTATTTTATGTCTTCTTTGCCTTTTGATGAGGGGGCTGCGTGGATTTTCTTTTTCATTGCGATGAATTTCTTCAGCCAGAGCCAGTGTTTTAGCCCGTACTCGTCGGGGTATTTCATGATTCTTTTTAGCATCTTTTCTGCTTTGAGGGGGAGGCCGTCGAGGAGGACGAGGCACATGCCGCCGCGGATCTGGTTGGTTTCGACTCTCTCGAGGTCTTTGAAGTTTGAGACTTCGAGCTTTTCTGTGGGGTCGCCGTTGATTTCTACCGGGACGTTTGCTATTATGAACTCTATCTCTTCTTTGGTGGGATGGTATTGTTTTGCGGTGACTCTTGAGTAATAGTCTTCGACTTCTGTTGAGTATCTTTGGAGTTCGACTCCTTTTGGGATGTAGGCGGCGATGTTGCAGTGGATGCGGATGAAGTCTGCTGCGAGGACTGACATTGCTGATGCTGTGCCGCCTGCGGATCTGATGGGGCCTGCGAAGTAGATTGATAGGTATTCTGTGCCGTCGTCGTTTTTTTTGAGTTTGACATCTGAGAGGCCCTCCAGGGGGGCGGTGACTATGCCGAGTGTGAGGTAGGCTATTGCGACTCTCAGGCCTGCCTCGATTGCCTTGATTTTTTCAGGGAATTTTACTATTTTTTCGAGGGCTATGTCCCGTCCGGCGAGGAGTGCGACGCGTTCGTCGTTTTTGCCGTATTGTTTTTCGTGTTTGCGGATCTCGTCTGCGAGACCGGAGTCTTTGAGTTCGGGTATCATGCTGCTGAGGAGGCCTTCGACTCTTGCGGAGAGGTCGCGGGCTATTGGGATGTTTACTTCGGGCTCGGGGTCTTTGCCTTTGGCTCTTGCTTTTTCTGCGAGCTCGTAGGTCTTTTTTACTTCTTTTTCGATGGATGCGAAGTAGGTTTTCATTGTGTCGTCTAAGTTCATGTTTGTCACCGGTTTATTCGTGGGAATAATTGTATCAGCATAAATTTATTTATATACGTTAAGTCTAAATGTATACTATGGGTTTATTTGGTGGTGACAAGGCTAAGAAGGCTAAGGATGAGACGGATGAGAAGTTCCAGCAGATTGATGTTGTGAAGCATCAGCTTATGGATGTGCGCGGGGAGGTCAAGAAGGTTTCTGATGCGCAGGCGTCTTTTGATAAGGATAAGCAGAATATTTATAGTGCGCTGAATGTTCTTGATGAGGATATTGCGGATATTAAGGATTCTCTTAAGGGCAGGAATAGTGTGATTGAGCAGAGGCTTCGTGGTATTGAGCAGACTGTGGGTGATCTTCGGCTTCTTGGGAAGCTGGCTATTGAGAATCGTGAGGAGCTTGATACGATTATGAATATTCTCAAAAAGATTGCGGAGCCGGAGTTTAAGGAGGTTGTTATTGCGCATGATTCTGAGCTTGACAGGTTTAAGCGCATCGAGGGGGAGATTGATGAGCTTAAGGATAAGGAGATTATTGTTGAGAGTGCTCCTGTCCGCAAAGGCAGGGCTTAAGGGTGAAGGGGGAATGATATCCTCTAAGTATTTTTCTGATTGCGCGCGTGTGCTTGTATGTCCTTCTAGTTTTTTTTTGAAGGTTTCTCCTAAGGATTTGTATAATAAGGGTTTTGTGTTTGCGCTTAAGAATATCGCTTTGTTTTCTTTTGCTCTCGGTGTTTTGCTTGTCTTGATGGGGCCTGATGTGCGGACCGGTTTTGTTGCCTTGTTTATGGTTGTCGGGGTTATTGTTTCGGGGGTTGCGGAGTTGTTTGTTTTTTCGTTTTCGTTTCATTTGTTTTTGAAGCTTTTTGGGGCTAAAAGGAGTTTTGATGAGACGTTTGGGGTTGTCGGGTATAGTAGTTGTGTTTTGCTTTATGCCTGGTTTTTGCCGCTTATGGTTGTTGCGCCGTTTCATGCGCTGTATATTGCGTCTGCTGGTTTTGCGCGGGTGCATAAGGTGAGCCGCTTTCGGGGGGTGGTTGCTATGATTTTGCCTGTGGTTGTTGCTGGGGTGCTTTTGTTTCTTTTGGTGCGGTCTGGGTCGGTTGATTGGGTTTTGAGTGCGCTTGAGTGGTTTTATTCTGTTCGGGTGTTTTAGAAGTTGTGTTTAATGTCTAGAGGGTATCTGAAGTTGGCGGAGCGAAGCGTAGCAAATTTGGGCGGAGTGTCAAAGGCACGTAGTCAGATACTCGCTTTTTATATGCAGTAAGTGCCTAGATTTTTATATCATTTTCCATGTCTTTCTTTTTTTAATATATGAATCCTCGTTATGGAAAACTCTAAATATTTCACTAAAGTAAGGAATTTCAAATCTATATTCTTCTATTATCTTGTATTGAAGACAATCCAACATTTCAACAAAAAAACGAATAATGTGAAAGGTGTATAATTGTCGATATGGACCAACAACTTCAAATACACCTGTTCGATAACTCGCAGTTTCAACACTTAAAATGTCAGTCTCATCTTCGCCTCTGTGTCGTATAATTGTAATTGGTTCCATAAAGTGACCTATTATTTGAGAATTAGCTATAATCTTTTTTTTCTTTTTTAAAGAAACTAAATTAAAAAAATAACTGTCCGCTTCCTCATACCATATTCTAATGGGATCATCATAAGTTCTTTTATTAACTATTAAGTCAATATTAGAATATCGATCTCCTTTTCCAAACCTAGAAAGAATCATTAATATAATCTGATAAATATCTAAGTTTAAATCTTGTATAAAATGAAAGTTAAATTGGTATTCTTGCTTTAATTCTAATACTTTTTGATATATCTTTTCAATATCATGACCTATTTTCTTTTTTAAGTAATCATC
>DAOVYR010000192.1 GCA_030635525.1 Candidatus Nanohalarchaeota archaeon
CCTCTTTTTTGGGCAGAACTAAAATAGATATTGACTGCCTGGCTCATGGTCATGCTGAGGCTTGTAATGGCCCGGTGAATCATCATGATCTTATCTCTGTAAGTAACCACCTGCACTGGCTTACCATAGACGATATCATTGTACTTTCTCAGAATCTTTTCACAGAATGAATTAAATGTCTCAACCTTTACACTGTCGATGCGCCCCATCTTTGAAATCCGCCTCATCATCTCCATGCGCGCTTTTCTTGTAAATGTGATCGCAAGAATATTTTTCGGGTCAGTGCGCTTATAATTGACAAGAAACTCTATTCTTTTGGTGAGCACAGTAGTCTTCCCGGAGCCTGCGCCTGCAAGGCACAGGATATGCTTGTTGTCGCAGATAATAGACTTCTTCTGCTCTTCATTAAATGAATGAAGAAAGTCGCGAAAGACATTAAATAGCCTCTTGTCCTCGTCAGTTATCTCTGTCTTTGCTTCCCTGAAATTAAATGAGAGTTTCTTTTTATACAAAGTCGGGCAATCTATCTCTTTTTTTCCTTTGGCGCTCAGTTCAAGCACTTTCCAGAACTTCTTGCCGTCAATTGAGGTGACGGATATCATGCTGTTGATTATGAGGCTGTCGATTATCTGGTTAAGCTCATCATCATCATATATCATTGTGCCAAAACTGTCTAAAAGGTGCAGCCTGTTTTTTAGGATGGATTTGTTTGCTTCGCTTCCTTTCAGAAAATCTATGAGGAGTTTGCGCCCGACACTGAACGGGATTTCTTTGAGCGCCCTTAAAACAAGCAAGTAGTCAAGTTCTTTAATATTTATCACACCCCTAAATCCTGAATTACAAAATCCAAGAATAAGAAGTAAACAAAACAATTAATATGTTTCGATGCATTATAACCAAAATACGCCCGATTTTACTCAACCCCCTGCAAATTCAAAAACGATGCGGAAGTTTTTTAAAATCAGAAGATGTATTACTGGTTGGTTATTATGTTAACAGAATCAGATGTCGGCCCCCTATTACGAAAAGCAGAGCATACCCTTTCTCTCTACGTTGGAGAAGGTATTATCAAAAGCATAAGGAATTCAGACTTACATGAAGGCCCTCCACGCCTTATTTGTGAGGTCAACACAGTTGTAAACGACAATTCTTATACCATAACTCCCGTCAGTCAGGGATATGTCGTGGCCGGTGCATTAAATCTGCAAAATGAGGATCTAACCGGCGAACTTGATTCGCCGGATGAGACTGATTCACTCTATATGATAGCACAAAAATTAGCAGATGCAAACAAAATAGGCATAGGTAAAGATATGTACAGTAATAAACTGAGATTTCTCAAAACAACTTCATCTGAAGATTTATACGACAGCATTTTAAAAATACACGAAACAGAAGAACAATCAATTGCTTGCTTAGTTGTCGCAACAGACTTCTCATAAAATTCTTCGGATGATAATACTTCTGAAACTTGGCCAAAACCTTTTTAATATTTTAGCCAGTTCATATCAGTAAGTTGATGGATTCTTAAACTCGCGATAAGTCAACAAATAATTAAGTGAGCTGGTAACAATGACAATATTTGACGGAAAAATTCTCTGCATAGACCTTTCAAAAAAACAAGTAAAAGATGACTATATCAATCCAGATGATATACAAAAATACATCGGCGGAAGAGGGCTCGCAGTAAAAATACTGACAGATAACCTTAATCCTAAAACAGATCCATTCTCTGAAAAGAATATTGTTGTAATCATGTCTGGTCCATTGACCGGGCTTGCGCCTGCATCAGGGCGCTGCTGCTTCGCATCAAAATCACCTCAAACAGGCACCATATTTGACTCAAACGTAGGCGGCACATTCGGAAACGAGCTAAGAAAAACAGGATATGATGCGGTGATCATAAAGGGCAGGTCAGATACGCCTGTATATCTTGAGATTACGGACAACTGCGCAAAATTAAAAGATGCATCCTCTCTCTGGGGCAAGACAACCACAGAGACAACAAAAACACTTGAAAAAGACAATATGAAAGTGGCATGCATCGGACCTGCAGGAGAAAACCATGTTCTTTATTCATCAATCATCATAGATTCATCGCGCGCAGCAGGCAGGGGCGGTCTCGGCGCAGTGCTCGGCTCCAAGAACCTGAAGGCAATTGCTATCAAGGGCACCCAGAAAATAGAGCCTGTTAATACACATGCGTTTCGCCAGCAATATATGCGCTTCCTTGAGATACTCAAAGGCCACCCGGTCACAGGGGATTCGCTTGGCAGATTCGGCACGCTCGTGCTTACAAACCCAATAAACAAGCACGGGATACTGCCTGTAAACAATTTCCAGAAAGGATTCTATGACAAGGCAGAAGAAATCTCCGGGGAGACTATGCAAAAATATCTTGTGAAAAGAACCGGATGCACACTATGCCCTATAATGTGCGGGAGAGTCGCAAATATCGAGGGCGTAAAGACACACGGTCCGGAATATGAGAGCACATGGGCGCTCACAGTCCAGTGCGGCCATTCAGATGTAAAGACACTTGCGCTTGCAAACAATCTCTGCAATGAGCTGGGCATGGATACAATAACTGCGGGAAATACTATCGGCTTTGCTATGGAATGCTCACAGAAAGGACTTATCAAGGAGAAGATAGAGTTCGGTGACACAAAAATAATCCTTGAGCTACTGGAAAAGATTGCGTATAAAAAAGATATAGGCGCACTTCTTGCACAGGGCACAAAAAGGATGGCAGAAAAACTCAATGCAGAGGATTTTGCAATAAATGTAAAAGGACTTGAACTTCCGGCTTATGATCCGCGCGCTGTGAAAGGGCAGGCTTTGGCATACATGACCTCAAACCGCGGAGCATGCCACCTGAGAGCATATATGATACCACAAGAGGTACTTTCAACTCCAAGATATCTTGATAATCTCGAGCACAAGGACAAGGCAAGGAAAGTCCGCGATATTGAAAACATTTTTGC
>DAOVYR010000069.1 GCA_030635525.1 Candidatus Nanohalarchaeota archaeon
CCCCGACAGCTCAACATCAAAAGAATTATTCCTCTTCTTCGAAAACCCGGAGATATCAAGACGCGCCTGCGCCCCCAGATCCGGCGCAACCATGACAGCATCCAAAACCCCATCCTTATGCATAGCGTCACCAATAGCATCACGCGCCTTCACACAGACCAAAGGATACTTGCTCGTCCACTCAGCGCCCTCGAAATGAGCATCCATCACATAAATCTTCGAAACATTATAATAAGAAGTAAGCATCCGCACAACAGACTCCGCCATATTGCACTCACCTGTCTCAAAAACCTTATCCTGCATACCATAAGGAAAATAAAGAAAAAACACCTCAACAGAGGCCGGCTTCTTCAAAGAAGTATACTCATACTTCTTACCCCCTGCATGAGAAGACAAAAGAGGCTTATTCAAAATCTCCAAAACACTATAAAGCTCCATAAGCCCCCCGTTTGCATCCGGCTGCCCCGAATGCAGCACAACGACACGCTCACCTGAGAGCTTATCAACATCCCTGACCCTCACATAAAGCTCCCCGTCAGGAAACTCCCGCATCCCATCCTTATTCACATCAGTAAAAGCCACATTCAGGCCTTTCTTCAAAAGACCCTTTGCAACATGCTCGGCACTCTTCGTAGATACAATATACATATATAATCACTCAATATTCGTATGCCTCTTCTTCATATCCCTCTCAGAGATACCCATCTCATGCATAATCTGCACAATAGCAGAATCAAGAAGAATCAGGCACGTATCCTCAAACAGCGTACCAAGAGGCGAATAAGGCACATGCTGGCCCCTAAGCTGGTTAACAAGATACTCTTTCTTCAGATCCTCCACATGCTCCTTAGTCCTGCCGCGTATAATCACAAACACATCTGCAAGCTTCGCAACCTGTGAATCAGGATTAGAAGTCAGCGCACCAACCTTCGCACCCTTCTCCTTTGCAATTTTCGCAGCCATGACAATAGACTTCGTATTGCCTGACCCCGATATCAAAAACAGGAAATCCCCTTTATCAATCGCGGGAGTAGTAACCCCCCCGACAATATAAACCTGGAAATTCAGGTTCGCAAGCCTCATCCCAAAAGCCTGTGCAATCAGCCCCGACCTGCCCATACCATAGACAAAAACCCTTTTTGCGCATATCAGATTATCCATAAGCGCCTTAACATTTTTAACATCAATCTCATGCACAACCTTCTTAATATGATCAACAATCTCAACAGCTGCACTTTTTGCATACTTCATACAATCACCCGCAAAATATTATCCTCATTGATTATTCTTCTATAATAATAAATTTATATAATAACCTGACTGACATGATCCTTCTTAACAACCCGTATGGTCTTATCCACAAAACTCTCGATCTTCTCCTCATGCGACACAATAATCGTCTGGCCCAGCTTAAGCTCCAAAAGAACATCCCGCACCTTATCCAACTGCTCACTCGAAAACCCGTCAGTCGGCTCATCAAGAATCAAAAGACTTTTGGTCTTTATATCCTCGCACATATCATTAATGACCTTATTCAGAGCAAGCCTGTAAGCAAGAGCAATAGACGTCTTCTCCCCACCTGACAAAAAATCATAAGACGTCTCATAACTATTCTGCTCAATCACAGGAGTAAAACCCATATCAATCCTTGCCTGCAGACTATCATCATCCATCAGGATATTGAACCACTCCCTAAACAGCATATCAAAATCACGCAGCACACTCAACATGATATGCTTCTCCATAGTCTCCATCAGCGCCACAAAATACTCATTCAGCCAGTTTGTAATCTCTCTCAGTGACTCAGACTCCTTCTTTGCCTTAATCTTCTCATCAATCTCCTTATCAAGCGCCACCTTCTCCTTATCAATCCCTGACAACTGCAGTTTGACCTTCTCAAACTGTGCAAGCGAAACAGTATGCTCTCCATTGAGTATGTCAACTTCCTTCTCAACTTTTACATACACCTCTTCAGTATCAGCCAAAGGCTCAATCTCCTTATCAAAAAGTTCAATTGACTTTTTAAGTGCATCAATAGAAGTCCCGCATTCCCCCTGCCTCTGCATTTTCTTAAAGATACTCTCCTTTGCATCCTTTAAAGAAGCAAGTTCAGCCTTGACCCTTATCAAAACTTTCTCATTCTCAACAATCACATCCTGCTTCTGTTTCACATCCTTAAGCTCTTCTTTTAGCCCTTCAAGTGAATTAGTATGCAGGACAAGTATCTTCCTGAATTTCTCGATTTTGTCCTCTTCTTTCTGCCTGATATCCTCTTTATACTCGCTTGACACAGTTTGCCTGCATGTCGGGCATTCAGATAATCCAATGATATTTTTCATCATCTCCTCGCACGTACTCTTTCGGGTATCAGTCTCAGTCAGCTTCGCGCGAACATGCTTTATCTCTTCATCCAGCTCCTTTTCCCTTTTCAAAAGCGCTTCCTTTTCAGGAATTCCTTTCTCGATTTCTGCGATATTTTTCCCGCATTCCTCTTCACTTTTCATCTGCCCAAGCTTTTTCTCTGTATCCTTTATCTCTTCATTTATATGCAAAAGCATCTTCTCTTCATTTTCAAGCCGCGCTTTTTCCACATTTTTTTCATGGACCAGCGCATTCAGTTTTTTCAGTGCCTCTTGCACCCGCACCTTCTCTTCTTTTTTGCCTTCAAGATTCTCCTTTATTTTCACATAAACAGACTCTTTCTTTTTTTCCTCATCACAAAGCGCCTCTCCCTGCTTTGCAAGCTCCGCCCTCTTCTCCTGTTTCAAAGCCAGATCATAAGCAATGCCGTCAAGGTGGCTCGACTTCTTCTTCAACTCGCGCACAATTGCCTTGGCATTCTCACGGATGCGCTTATACTTATCAATATTAAATATTGCCCGTATAGTATTCAGCCTATCATCCGGCTTTTGCAGCATTATCTGCTTCATCTGCTCCTGTGGCGTATACACAGTATAGCGATATATCATCGACTTCCCTGCCTTGATATCCGCCTTCGGATAACCCAGGAGTTCAAACACCAGGGACTTAAGCCCCATAGACATAAGATCTTTTCGCGTGCCATTGATAGTAATATACCCCGCAGTCTGTGTAACAGAAGCCCCCTTCTTCTCAAGAACCCGTTTGATCTCAACCTCCTTGCCGTCAACAGTGAACTCAAGCACAACCTCTCCCCTGTTAGTTCCTGTTCTCAAAAGCGAAGACGCCGGAAGTTCATTCGCCCTCGCCCCGAACAGCGCAAAATCAATCGCAAGAAGAATAGTAGACTTACCAGACCCGATATCCCCCTCAATCAAAAGAGCGCCCAAAGAAAACTCGATGCGCTCATCAACATAACTTCGTATATTTTTCAGATGGATTGACTTCAAAAACATAATTTCTTCTTGGCTCTGAATCATTAAGAATCTTAGCAGCCATCATCATTAGAAGCCGACTATCTGGGATCCAAAAAAACCTACAGCTTCCCGGACTTGACAATCGTAATAGCAAGCCAGAACCCAAGAAATGCAGCAAGCAGATACCCCATAATCCCGATAAAAGACATAATCACTCCGTCGCCATGTATCAAAAGCGACGATCCCATAATAATTGCCGCAATGATAACAGAAAACGTAATCTTATTCGACGCATTCTCAAGATGCCTGTTCGTCTGCTCAAGACCTTTATGCTCAAACTCAAGCTTCAGCTTGCCATGTTCAAGCTTATCAAAAATATTATTGAACCTCTTTGGCGTCTTCCATATAAAATCATTAAAAGACATCAATCCCTCATGGATATTTTTCACCAGATACTTTGGATCCGCCTGCTCTTTTAAAAGTTTTCGAAGAAACGGCCCCATATTCTTCGTAAGATTGAATTCAGGATCCAGTTTCTGGCAGAGACTCTCTATCTCCCCGATGACCTTCAAAAGATACAAAAAATTATGCGGAAGCCTAACCTTGTGCGTCCTCACCACCTCAAGGATATCATGAAACATCTCAGATACATGAACTTCTTTCAGCTCAGTATTATAATATTCATGAAGAACCTCATGGAAATCACTCCTGAAGTACCTGATATTAGTATCATCAGACAAAACACCGATATCAATAAACGACGCAATAGTCTTTTCAGTATCCTCCCTCGCAAGCGCATACAATAGATTCACAATCTGCGATCGAAGCTCATGGTCAATATATCCGACCATCCCGAAATCAACAAGACTGACCACATTATCCTTCCGTATGATTATGTTGCCGGGATGCGGGTCTGCATGAAAAAAGCCATCCTCAAGAATCATTTTCATATAAATGTTATTGATTCTCTTAGCAATCATCTTCTTTGAAGCAACTGTTGGCTTTGAGTCAAGAAAGTCATTGAATCTTTTGCCTTCAATATACTCAAGAACCAGCACCTTCCTTGAATTATATTTCCACTCCACCTCAGGCACATAAAGGATATCAACCCCTCTAAAATTCTGCCGGAACCGTGTCGCGTTCCGTGCCTCGCGCCTGTAGTTCTGCTCCCTTCTGATAGTCTTTGCAAACTCAGAAACAAGAAGTTTCGGCCCGAACTGCCTCGCCTCGGGCATATAACCCTCGATAAGATTCGCAACATCATACAGGATAGAGATATCATACTCTATAATCTTTTCAACATTCGGTTTCTGTACCTTGACAACAACCTTTTTCCCATTCTTTAACTTTGCGATATGCACCTGCCCGATAGACGCAGACGCAATAGGGTCCTCCTCAAAATAAGGAAAAACAGCATGTATCTCCTTGCCGGTTTCCTCCTCAATCACATCCCTTATCGTACTATAGGCGCGCTTAGGCACACAATCCTGCAGTTTTTTCAACTCCTCAGCATACTCCATAGGAATAAGATCCGGTCTCGTACTAAGAATCTGCCCGAATTTAATGAATGTAGGCCCAAGCTCTTCAAGTATCATCCTTGCGCGGACCTGCGCAGGAAGTTTTGCAAGCCTGACATACTCCGGCTTCTCAAATCGCTTCCTCAGATAAGATGCCTGCTTGACATTAAGCGCCCCGGCAACATCCTCAAAACCATACTTAACAAGAACATCAAATATCTGCCTGTACCTCTTATATGAGCGCCGAAACAACATAATTAAACCCTACCCATAAATATATCTACAAAATTTCATGAAAATTTTGGTTAAATTGAAGTATTTTCAAGCATTTTAATTGCAGTCCATTCTTAATATGCAATTAAAAAAATAAAAAAGGCCTTCACGGCCCAAATACCATCTACTTCTTCTTTTTCACAGCCTTCTTTGCACTCAGTTTCTTCTCAAGCTGTGCAACTTTTTTCTCAAGACGCTTCACATCACTGTCCTTTGCGAACTTCGCAGAGTCCATCGCTTTCTTTAGCTCTGTGTCTATTTTCTTTTCCATATCCTTTTTAGTAGCTATAGATTTCTTTATCAGCTCCTGCGTAAGCTTGCGCCCCTCGGTTTGCGTAATATTGCCTTTCTTTACAAGGTCTGCTGTTAGTTTCTCTGCTTTTTCCCTTGTAATCGATGCCACGCCAACTCCAAGCAGCGCTATTTTCCTCGCGACATCCACAACCGCATTATCCGCAGGCTGCGCCGTCTTTTTCTTCTTTACACCCTTTGCCATAATCAATCACCTCTCCTCTAATAGATATATAATATCCACACATATATTGACTTCTTTTGTTTATATAGATTGGTTCGTCTATAGTTGAGGTCGTTACTAAATGGACAAACTCTACCAAAAACCAAGAGACATCAATCTATCCGGGTGAATCTCCGATTCACTGGATTTCGCAAATCATTCCGATTTCCTATATTGCGAAATTAGGAATTGGGTAGCAATTCCGCAATCCTAAAAATCGTAGATTTTTAAGGATATGGAAACGCCATTAGTCCAAAAAGTCATGGCGTTTACTATATTCTTTAGTCGTGACTCCTTCAATTCTCAGGACCTTTTTGGCACCATTCAGCATCCTTTCACTATAATGGTCAACCGTCTCACCTTCATCCTTAGGGCTATCAAAAGAGCCCATAAGCTCAACCGTCAGTTTTTTCTCATCCTTACTCTCGATTTTTATCTTGCCCATATGCTCATTGATCAGGTCTTCCTCAATTTGGCGTATA
>DAOVYR010000101.1 GCA_030635525.1 Candidatus Nanohalarchaeota archaeon
TAGACGATGCACTAATAGAAGACGAAGAGCCTGAACTCGGTGAAAACACATACGAACTGACAACAGAAGAAAAGCAATACACAATAACCATCGAATTCACAGAAGTAAACGCAACCTCAAACACCTACAAATTCAAAGTAAAAGACATGCATGTCACGGAACTAAAAGATGAGACACAAGATACACCAACAGGAAAAGTAACAGACGAACAAACATCCGGGGTCCCAAAAGACATAATATATGCAACAATCATCGGCCTTATTATCATCATCTTAATCCTCTTCGGCCCTGAAATCGCAGAAAAAACAAAAAACTTCTTCACAGAAGAAGTAGAAGAAAAGAAAGACGAAGAAGACAAGGAAGATGACTGGACACCTGCAACACTACACAAAGAAGACCAGATCCCTCTTGACGAAATAAAAGGCATTGGCGACAAGCGAAAAGATGCTCTGAGAAAATCAGGAATAGAAAGCGCAAACGACCTTGCAGAAGCAAGCATCTCAGACATCATGGCTGAAGCAGTAACAAGCGAAAAGCAGGCAAAGAACCTCATAAGAAAAGCAAAGCTCCTCGTAAAAAAGAAAGCAAAAGAACAGGAAGCCAAAGAAGAACCAAAAGAAAAGCCAAAGCCTAAAGCCAAAAAGCCAAAAAAATCAAAGCCAAGAAAAGAAGTCAAAGAGGACATAAAAGACATCCTTGAAAGCATTTAAACTAAAAACAAAGGGACCAATGGTCCCGTATCTTTCTTTTTTAAACAGGGCATCATACATGGACGACAAAATTCAAAAAACGAACAAAAATCAGCAAAAACACATCATATAAGGTTATAATATGACCAGATTAATACTTGAAGGACCTGAAAACAGAGAGATAGAACCCGTTATTTACAAGGATAATAACGTAACAGCCCTTAGTTTTGAATATTTACCATTTTCTGATAAAACAGAATCTCATCTAAAAGATAAATTAAAAAGAACAAACGATGCAGAAGTTCTAACCTCCACCGGCGAAATGCATACATCTTATAGACGAGAAATTACTTCAGAGCACACCGGCCATTCTATGAATGACCTCAAAAAATTATTCAAAAAAGAAATATGCTCAGAATATTTAGATGCCATAGAAAAGTTTAAGCCGGATAGTACAGTAAATAGAGTGCCACCCATCATAGATATTTTTGGACATGATAAAAAGAGCATAGAATATTTCAAAGAAATATGCCCCGAAAAATTCAGCGACATAGAAATCCCTACACAGAATAATACAGTAAATCTATCAAACATCATAGATTCTATCATAAATTATAAAGATACCTTTAGAGATTATAAAGGTAATACGCGCCATAAAGAGAATCTTTCCTCACTAAAGATATATCTCAACCCCTGAAACAGACACCATATCTAATCTGCTTACCAGATAACCAAAAAATGAATTCCTTTCTATTCATCTTCGGGGATGACACAATGGAAAAACTAACATTCAAAAACAAAGACGGCACAGAAACAGAACCTATTCTAATTTACAATACAAAAATCAATAAGTATTATCCCACAATTGAGTCCGGGCCATTCACTGAAGAGATTTCATATCTCATATCATCTTCTGAATTTTTCTTACCGGATTGTCTAATAATAACATCCTCTGGTGAATTATACCCTTTCGGGTGCGGTCCGGTTTTCCAAACCAACGAAGAGACTATTTTCAGTAAGAAAGAAATAAGAAAACTTTTCACTCGAGAACTGCCAGACCTAGTAGCAGAAATAACTCCAGAATGTGAATACACTGCAAATGATGGGAATATATACTTGATACCAGACTACAATGATCCTGACCTAAAAATAAATCTCGAAAGAATCCAGGACTACATCAATCCGTCAATTGAAACCACAAGAAAAGAAGAAGGATACGACACAAAAACAACTCATAAACTGGAGATATATCACTTTCCAGAAGAAATACGAGACAAAATACCTACAATATACAAAGACAAGTTCCTAAAACGCATAATCTCAAATATTCCACCAAAGCCTTCAATATCCATTATCTACACTGAAAAGGATAACGAAAAAACCCTATATGCAGAAGATCACGACAAACACAAAGGCCATGTATCCAAGACAATAGCAACAGGAAAAAACGCACTAAAAATATTCGACGAAATCAAAGAAGCAAAAAAAATTAGCTGTATAATCCCAGTAGGATAGTAAACAATTTTACTGAAACCACAATCTAGCTAAAACCACATAATTCTTGCAAAGTTACGCAAAAAAACAAAACACCACATCACGAGCAAAAATCATCCAGCCCCTTCTGCATCTTCTTCGGTTCATCATTAACAACATCTACATCCTTCTTTTTCCCATCCTCAACATCCCCCACCTTATCATCAAACACAGGAACCCCATACTCACCATCATACCCTGGCTTCACATAAATCTCATTATTGCGCCCCCGCATGATCGCATCAACCATCTTCTCAGAAGTAACCCCAAGCAATTGGTCACGCGTCGCATCCATCAAAACCTCAAACTCAGACGAAAACCCCTTCATGATAGTATAATACTCACTCCACACCCTCTTGGACGCAAGCTGCGAAACCCCGAAAACCCCCTTGATAATCTCAGAAAGCGGCAAAAGCGTACTAAAATCACGTGCACCATCAGGTCGAAATCCCTCCGCCCTATCCGCAAGCTCCTCCACCCGATACAAAACCCCGACAGTAAGCGCCTTCCCACAAACTGGACAGATCCCGTGATGCTTAACAGTCTCCTCAGGGCTAAAAACCACCCCGCACTTAGCATGCCCGTCAAAATGATACCTCCCGTAATCCGGCTTAACCTCAACCGTACCCAAAAGCCCCTCCCGCGTCCTGATAGCACCCCGTATATTATCATAACTCAACTCAACATCAAAAACAGTCGCCTCACGCCCCATCCTCCACGGCCAGAAACTATGCATATCAGAAAAAGAGACAAGCGCATACTTATCAAGCGAACTAAGCCTCCAGTTCATAGCAGGATCAGACGACATACCAGTCTCAATCGCATAGATATGCTTCGACTTATCCAAAAAACACTCCTCAATAGAATCAAACCCGGACTTGCTCCCAAGCGCCCCGAAATAAGGAGTCCACACATGTGCAGGAATAACCATAAACTTCTCAGAAATCGAAAGCAGCATGTCCATAAGCTCAACACTCGAGAATCCAAATATAGGCCGACCGTCATAATCAAGCCGCCCAATCTTAGAAAGCTCATCCGTAAACTGCGAAGCACTCTCACCATCCGGCGCCAAGATAACATGATGCACGCGCCGCCCTTTTCCCCCCTGCTTATACATAAGCGAAATCTCAGTCTGCCACAAAAAAGGAAACCCAGACGAAGTCCTCAAGACCCCGTCATCACCCTCAGTAAGCTTCGAACGAATCTCCTTGATCCACTCAGGATGCGTAAAATCCCCACAACCAAGAAGCCCAACCCCCTTAAGCCGCGCATACTTCTCAAGATTCTCAATAGTGATAGCCTTGCTGCACGCGCGACTGTAGCGCGAATGAATGTGCAGATCAGCAATAATCTTCATTCTCTCAAGCATAAAGAAACTTAGACACAAATACTTTTAACCCTTCCCCACCGACTCAACTACAAAAAAAACAGAAAAATATAGAAAAATACACTAAATAGTAGTAAAACAACCGAAACATTTAAATACTTCAACACCCATAAACACAGATAAGCACGATAATAAGTACAACTATTAAGTAAAAACGGGTGGTACAATGAGAGGAGATAATTACACAATTAGTGACATATTAAGTTACGGTCTGCGGGGCGAAGAGGTTCCCGACGAAATTATAGAAAGTATAAATAGAGATTATCCACAACGAGTGATTTCACCTCAAACAGAGGGAGCTACAGATATAGTAAACAGCATATATAGGAATGAACCTATTTCTCCTGCAGCGTTGCGACGCATAAGGGAAGGTTCAGAAAATAACGATGTACATTCAGATTCTCCCGAATCGGCTCAAGACATCATAGACAGAATAACAAGAGAAGAAGAAGGGAATACTCCACAAGTAAACAGGATATATATTGATCCAGACATTGGCTATGGTGATCCAGGAATAAACCCAGATGACACATACCTGTTTGACCCACCGGACAACACACAAACACCCACCGGAAGACACGGCTTAAATAAATACCTCAACTGGGACAATGTACACAGAATATCAAATGGAATTGCTGGCATAGGCAAATCTATCGTAAATATTCCTGTAGTGAGCCCGTACCCTACAGGTAAATTGGCATTTAATATATCAAAAGGCGAAAAGGAAGAAGCAGGATTTGGTGATTATTTGGTCGGGGTCACAGCCTTTGCAGGACATACAGCAGGAGTGCTTTACCTCCTATACACCATAAAGGATGGAGTGCCCTCATTAGGCTTTTTGCCTGGCGGAGGAGAAGACTTAACAAATACATCAGCAAACGGTATAGGTGACATAATCCAGAGAACACCGAAGAATGCAACAGATATAGTAACACCTGCAGACATACTAAAAAATGAATCATCTGCAACAGCCGTATATGCAAATACGCCATCTGGTGCACAAGCATACATAGGAACAGATCCAACCGGAGCAAGTATTATAGAAGGGGCTTCTAGCTCAGGAAATGATACTACTGCCATAGCCAAAGCAGAGCGGATAATTTACATCCCGCCAAACATGAATGTATCTGAAGTGATTGATAGCCTTAAGATGGTAGCAAGATCTTAAACAAAAAAAGAGGGCAACACACTATTTATCAGAATAGCCCTCAGATTTTTTTCTTCTTTTTTTACCTTATCCTTTGTACACTTAAGACCATATTGATATCACAGTCTTTACTATCATCTTGTTCCTGCGACAGTGTCCAGCGAAGCACTACCTCCTCTCCATCAGACTGCACGCACTCCTGTTCTACTAGTGTAACACTATCAGTAGGAGATAATACATTTCTTTCGCCATTAATGATTACTGTTTCAGACCCGTCATTCTCAATATCATATTCAACAA
>DAOVYR010000060.1 GCA_030635525.1 Candidatus Nanohalarchaeota archaeon
AGATGTCTTTGCTTCATTTTCTTTTGACAAGATCTATCTGAAGATGAATATTGGTTTTGATGATCCTGGTTTGACTGGAATGTTTAGTGGCTATTTTTATGCTTTAAGAGGGTTCTTTTTTAGTTTGCCCATTAGTGCCGGGAAAATGGTTGTTGATTTCAGGCCACATTTTCAGGAGGAGATGTATGATTTTGAAGGGGAGTTTGAGGTCAGGAATCAGGTTATAAATATTGTGGCTGCTGTATTTCAGCTTATACTATCAAGACCGGTTCGAAGGCTCGCATGGAAAGCTGTTTTTAGATGAGGGGAAAGAATTGAAGATGAAGAATGAAAGATTCAAAAAAGAAGAAAAGATTGTTGAAGGGAAGACGGTAGTGGTCGGCAGGTTCAAGTTGACCTTTATGTTTAAGGTTTTAGCTGCATGTCATTCTGCTGGTGGAGAGATAGTTGGTTATGGTTCTGTTGAGCCAGTAGAGGTGAAAGTAGATGATTTAGATAAGAAAAAAAAAGAAGGAAGGAGAATTTCATTTGTTTTTCCAGTGTTGTAGGGCGCATTTGAGTTCAGGGCATCTATCTAAAGAGATTTTACCTTCAAGTATTTCGACAGCTTGCCTGATAGCCCGCCCACCAGCCTCTGTGCCCCCCGGATGTCCATGACACCCGCCACCGAACTGCATCACAATGTCACTGCCCATATACTTCACAACTCCCGGCACATGACCCGGATGCAGGCCTCCTGAAGCCACAGGCAAAACAGGACTCTTGCCATACCAGTTTTGGCAGAGAACATCCCTCTTATCATCTTCATTCACAGTCTTTGCTGTGATACCCTCCTGGATTGACAACACTTCCTTGCCTGAACCATGCATCTTCCCGATAATCGCACCGATATGCAGTTGATCAACACCGATAAGCCTGCTGAGTTTAGCGATAGTAAGCATAGATATGCCATGTTCCGGGCTCCTCGTAATCGCCCCATGCATAGCGCGATGGGCATGAATCACAAGCCCGAGATTAGCATCCCTAAGCGTCTGGAGAGCAGAGAACCCGCAAGTAAGTATATCAATCATCACATACTCACCGCCATGCGCTTTCACAAACTTCGCGCGCTTAAGCATCTCACCAGCCTCAGCCGTAACATTCGGCATATATATTTTCTTTTCACCGGTCTTAGCCTCTGCTTTGTCTCTCGCCTTAAGAGTAAGCCTTATGCGCTCATCAAATTTATTGAACGAAAGCGAAGTCAGGTTCTCATCATCCTTTACAATATCAAGACCGCCAACCCACGCATTATACGCAACATTAGCATGACCTAAAGAATCCAGCCCCACCTTCGGCTTTATGATAGTTCCGACAAGCGGCCTCTTGCTCACGCCGGTCACTTTCCGCACACCCCTTATCCCAAACGCAGGACCGGGACTTGCCGCAACTATCTTTTTTGGAAAAGATACATCAAGAAGCTTAAGTGACGTAAGAGCATTCATCCCGAATATATTGCCCGCAATGCTTGAAAGAATCTGTGGTATATTTCCCTCCTCAAAAAGCTCAGAACTATAAGCGATCTTGACAACCCCCCTGCGCTTATCAATATCATATACATGCGGCTTAAGCTTATTCATTATACGCGAAGACATAGTACATACCTCAGTCCATGTCCCGATAGACGACTCAGCAGCGATATGCTCGCATGCCTTCTCAATAGGAATGCCATTAGGCACAATACGATACTTAGCAACAAGATCCGAAGGCTTCGGACAATACTTCAAATCAACATATTCATATTTAGTCATATAACATCACCCATAATAATCAATACAGAATATTTACTCATCCCGGTATATATTACTTTGGTCAGAAACGACACAACCAAAAAAAACTCACTTAAGCTTAACCGCAGTACCATACACCAAAAGCTCCGCAGCCGACGCCATGATCTGCGATGTCTGGAACCTCACATTCACAACCGCATCAGCCCCAAGTTTCTTGGCATCCTCAACCATCCTTTTCTCAGCCTCAATCCTTGCCTCAGTCAGCATCTCAGTATACTCCTTCAACTCACCGCCGACGAGCTGGCGAAGCCCTGCCACAATATCCTTTCCAAACCACTTGGCTCTTATCGTACTTCCCTTCACAAGCCCAAGAGTCTCGGTTATCTCTTTACCCTGCACAAAATCCGTTGTCAACACAATCATCTTATACACCTCATCACTCCTTTAAACTCTCCTTCTCTGCTTTCGAGTCCTTTATTCTCTCAGAAACAAGCTGCACAAGAAGCACCGCAAGCCCAAATGACATTACAAAGAGACCCACCTTAACAGCAGCAGGCATATCAGCATCAACAAACCCGATAGCAAAATGATAAAGAGGATAAGCTAAAAGAATCACAACTCCAATTGAAAAAAGCACAATACCGACATTCTTGACCTTGTCCATAACAACCCCTCCAACAATATACACTGCATTCTGAATAATAAAAATCTCCAACCTTCATTTTAAATATTTCCATACATCATAATCTACCATGAAACTCTACTTTGCGACAGGAAACAAAAACAAGCTCGTGGAATTCCAAAATTTTCTGGGCACGCAAGGCATTGAGATAGAACATCTCGACATTGACTACCCGGAAATAAGATCAGATGACATCACACAAATAGCTGCCTCAGGCGCAAAATATGTATGCGCCAAAGCAAAAAGACCGGTAATAGTAGAAGACTCAGGACTATTCATAAACTCACTGAACAACTTTCCCGGCACATACACCAAATGGGTGCACCAAAAGATAGGACATATTGGCTTATTCAGACTTCTTGAAGGCAAAGACCGCAAAGCAGAGTTTAGAACATGCATAGGACTATGCAAACCAGGAAACGAACCATTGACTTTTCTCGGTGCAGTAAATGGCACAATCACACAGGAAGAAAAAGGCACAAAAGGATGGGGTCACGACCCCATATTCATGCCGGAAGGACACGACAAGACATGGGCAGAGAACCCGGACATAAAAGCAGCAGGATCTCACAGGATCAATGCCATAAAAAGATTTATGGAATGGCTAAAAGAAAACAAGCAATACTTAAAGGAGTGATACAGATGAGCGCAAAAATTATCATTGGAACACAATTCGGAGACGAGGGAAAAGGAAAGATTATAGACTGCCTTGCAGAAGATTCAGACATAATCGCCCGCTTCCAGGGCGGCAACAATGCAGGTCACACACTGGTCGTAGGAAACGAGACATTCAAGCTGCACCTCATCCCCTCAGGTGTCCTCCATGAAAACAAGACAATAGTGATTGGAAACGGTGTCGTGATCGACGTAAAGATACTAAACCAGGAAATTGAATCCATTGAAAAAAGAGGACATAAGATAGGAAACCTGAAAATCGCAGGCAATGCTCATGCCATCATGCCCTGGCACAGGGCCATCGATAATCACGAAGAGAAACTGCGCTCAAAAAAAATAGGCACCACAGGCCGCGGCATAGGTCCAGCGTACATGTTCAAGGCCGGCCGCACAAATGCGATAAGAATGTATGATTTCAAAGACGATAAAAGGCTCGCAAAAATAATTACAGAAACCATAGAAAAAAACAAGGACTACTTCAGGCGCATCAACTACACATGCACAGAGGCAGACATCATCCGGGAATACACAGCAATCGCAAAAAAAATAAGGCCCTATATCTGCGACACATCCATCCTGCTGAACAAAGCCCTTGACGACAACAAAAAAGTCCTGTTTGAAGGCGCGCAGGGCACATTTCTTGACATAGACCACGGCACATTCCCCTTTGTCACATCCTCAAACACAGTATCCGGCGCAGCCTGCACAGGCGCAGGAATCGGCCCGAAACGAATAACCGAAGTCCTCGGAATCGTAAAAGCATACACAACCCGCGTAGGAGAAGGACCTTTCCCGACAGAGCAGGACAACAAGACAGGCGAAAGATTAAGAAAAGAAGGCCATGAATTCGGCACAACCACAGGCAGGCCGCGACGCTGCGGATGGCTGGACCTTGTGATGCTGAACTACGCAAAAAACCTCAACAGCCTTACAGGCATCGTAATCACAAAACTGGACATCCTGTCAGGTCTTGACACAATAAAAGTATGCATAAGCTACAGGACAGGCAAAGACGAATCCGAAACATATCCCCTGGACCTCACGGACCTGAAAGAAGCAAAACCAGTCTATGAAGAGCTTCCCGGCTGGACAGAAGACATAAGCAGAATAAAAAACTACGAAGAACTGCCGCAAAATGCAAAAGATTACCTGAAATTCATATCAGAAAGGCTTGCGCTCCCGGTAAAAATCGTTTCTGTAGGCCCGAAAAGGTCCCAGACAATAATTATGTGAGAGATTACATGCAACCAGGAAAAATAAAAAACACAATACCAACCACAGAAGCAATAGTCCGCCTATACACAGTATGTGCAACAGAACTCCCGGGCGACGTACGCGAAAAACTGCGCAAGTCTCTGGAAAAAGAAGAAAGCGACACAGCAAAACACATCCTCAAAACAATCCTTGAAAACACAGATTTAGCGAAAAAAGAATCAAAGCCAATATGCCAGGACACAGGCACACCCGTATTCTACATAAGCATCGACAATACCCTGCCCCTAGACGAGATAAAAAAGCACATAGAAGCCGCAACAAAACAGGCAACAGAAAAAATCCCCCTGAGGCCAAACGCAACAGACCCAATAACAGGCACGAACACAGGAAACAAGCCAATAATCCACATAGAGCAGTCAGACCAATTCAGGATAGACTTACTGATGAAAGGCGGCGGCTCAGAAAACATCTCAGCAATCTACAGCCTGCCCGACACAAAACTAAACGCGAACAGGGACATTGAAGGCATCAAAAGATGCGTACTTGACGCAGTCTTCCACGCGCAGGGCAAAGGCTGCCCTCCATACATCATCGGGATAGCCATCGGAGGGAACATAGAGCAAGTGGCGCACTTATCCAAAAAACAACTCCTGAGAAACCTGAACGACAGAAGCAAAGACGAACAGCTAAACAAACTGGAAACAGAACTACTGGAAAACATCAACAAACTCAAAATTGGCCCCATGGGCCTGGGCGGAAAAACAACAGCACTAAGCGTAAAGATAGCCAAAACCCACAGGCACCCTGCATCATACTTCATAGGCATATCATTCAGCTGCTGGGCATTGAGGAGGCAGTCCCTGTGACAGACTTCACAAAACTAAACGTAGGAGACAGGATACAGCTAAGCGCAAAGCTATTCACAGCAAGAGACAAAGCCCACCTCTATTTACTCGACAACAACTTCGACAAGATAAAAGACTCAATAATATACCACTGCGGCCCGATAATCAAAGACAACAAGGTCATCGCCGCAGGCCCCACAACAAGCTCAAGACTGAACCCATACACCCCGGAGCTCATAGAAAAATACAACATAAAAGCAATCATCGGAAAAGGCGGCATGGACGAATCAGTCCTAGAAGCCCTGAGAGGAAAAGCAATTTACGCATCAGCCATAGGCGGCGCAGCACTGGTCTACGCCAAAAACATGACCGTAAAAAAACAGCACATGCCGGAATTTGGAATGCCGGAATCAATATGGGAACTTGTTGTAAAAGATATCCCCCTAATCGTCACAATGGACTCAAAAGGCAACAGCCTTTATGATGATATTCTACAGAACTCAAAGAATATTTTGGAATCACTATACTGATTCATGTTCATCATACAAATAAAAGTTACGATGACTCTTTCATTATTTCATCATACGCCGTCTTTGAAGCTACTGCACCCTCTGCCGCCGCAACAACAATCTGCTTCAGAGGATTACTCGTCACATCCCCGCAAGCAAAGACACCGCCGATATTTGTTCTCTGCCATCTGTCCGTCTTTATGAAACGACTCTCAAGTTCCACTCCAAGTCCTTCCGCAAGCACAGTCTTGGGTACAGCACCTATCTCCACAAACAAGCCACCCACATCAAGCTCCTCATTATTGTCAAGCACTATTCTCTCAAGCTTAACTTCACCTATTAATTTTACAACATTCAAGTTGAATAACAGCTTTATTTTCTTATTCTTCTCAATAAGATGAACCCATGCAGGCTCTGCCCTGAAAAACCGGTCTTTTCTGTATATGACATAAACCCTCTTAGCATATTCACAAAGCAATAAAGCAGACGTCAGGGCAGCATCACTCCCGCCAACGACCCCGACAACCTTATCCTTAAAAAAAGCAGCATCGCACGTCGCGCAATAACTCACACCCCTGCCGACCAATCTCGTCTCATTCTCAATATCCAGTTTTCTTTTTTCAGTACCTGTCGCGAGAATAATCTTTTTTGCAAAATAGGTTTCACCATGCGTCCTGACCTCAAACAACTTTTTCCTGGCAATTTTTGTAACTTTCTCTCCCTTGATTTCGACGCCGAGATTCTCAACCTGTTTTTTCATCTTCCGGGCAAGTTCAAACCCCCTGATCTTATCGTATGTCAAAAAATTACATATCTCATAAGCTTTGGCAGCCATGCCGCCAAAAATTTCACCGATAACAAGAGTCCTGAGATGATACCGCGCAGCATAGACTGCCGCATTCATGCCGGCGGGCCCTGCGCCTATAACTATCACATCATACACATTATCCATCTTATCTTTCTCCATTCCAATCACGCATCCTGAAAAATCATTCCACCTAAGCTATACAATCACTTTTTTAAATATTTATTGAATTCTATCGGCAAGACGTGTATTGAGTCGCTTTATATACCCGCCATCACATCTATCTGATATGCAATGTAAACTCATGTTAAAAGACATGCAAAGATGCGAAATGCCAAGAGAGCGCCTCCTGAAGTACGGCCCCGAAGCCCTTTCATTATCAGAGCTTCTGGCAATCATCATCCGCTGCGGCACAAGAGACGAAAACGTGCTGGACCTCTCAAGAAGAATCCTATCTGAATTCGACATCTCACAACTGCAGGA
>DAOVYR010000165.1 GCA_030635525.1 Candidatus Nanohalarchaeota archaeon
ACAGTAGTTATGTTGCTCGATTAGTTATGTTGTGTTTTTTCTTCTCTGCTTGCTTTTCTTCCCTCCTTCTGTAGTTCTTATTTTGTGTCTATTCTTCACCCTTTTTTCCCCTATTGTTTATCTCCTAGGTTTTCTTCTTTTATTTTCTTTATATCTTCTTCTTTTTCTTATCTTTCCGTGAGGTAATTCAATAAGCCATCGGGGAGGTAACAGTGTGAAACAGATCACGTTCCGATGCGCCTGCTGTAAGCGCATCAGTCCCAAAAATCCACGGGTGAAAAGTCAGAAATACTGCGGTACCAAAGCCTGTCAACAGGCCAGGAAAAACAAATGGCAAAGAGAAAAACTGCAAACCGATTCTGATTACAAGACCGATAAACGTGAAATGCAGCAATCCTGGCGGGAAAGAAACCCTGATTACTGGAAACGGTACCGTGACAAGAATCCCGACTACTGTAAACGAAATTGCAGGCTGCAACGGGAGAGGGACAAAAAACGTTGTCCTGATGCGGTTATTCCAGCCAGCGATACCGGGCATCTTGCAAAGACGGACACGTTCAGTCAATATTTTAACACAACTACAAGAAGTTATTACATTTGTCCCGTTGGGAGCGATCTTGCAAAGAGAGACACGTTAGAGGTTAAGATTGTCCAAATATCAACAGGATAGAGAAATCTTGCAAAGAAGGACTCGATAGCGGCAAACGCTATATTGCTATACAGTACAGCATAAGGAGGCGCATTATGAGAAATCCACTTGTCAGCAATCGAGTCCGACAGATCAATGGCAGCTTCGCCTTTATCGAACACCGTTTTCTCCGGCATGGGTTCTGGGCCACTCTTGGCCACCATGAACTCCTGTTATACTTCTTCCTTGTCCTGGTATCAGACCGGCAGGGGCTTTCGTTTTATTCCTATGACAAAATATGCTCTCTGCTCGCCATCAGTGTGGATGAATATATCATGGCCAGGGACAACCTGATCAATAAGAATCTGATTGCCTTTGACGGCACCTTTTTTCAAGTCCTCTCCTTGCCGCGAAGCCCTGTGAATCAATCCGCCAGGTTGCTCAAAAACCCGGACGACATGGAAACGTCTGATCCTGCCACAATCGGGCAAATAATCCTCAGACAATTCAACCGTGACTATGAACCATAAGGATTCGAAAAGACTCTCGCAGGCAGTTGAACAATATCTCCTGCAGCGAATCGAACAGGGATATCCGGATACGCACATCGACACGCAGTGTAAGATTCTTCAGGATTTCCGTCTTTTTGTGGAGCGGCCGCCAAAAGAATGGGACGAAATATTTACCCTTGAAATATTGAAAGAATTTATGCAGCAAGGCGACAGCAATGAACGACGACGCGCGGTTCGGGGCCTGGCAAAATTCCTGTATCAACAGAGGCAAATCTCTCATCCCATTCCATTAAAATCAAGACAAAAACTACCCGAAATTTTTGAGGCCTATCTGCATTACTGCGCCACGGCCCGTTACGATACAGAAAAAACGGTACAGCATATACGGCGAGTTCTCGAGGCATTCTGTCACTATCTCAGGCAGCATAATCTCAACCTTTCGGCAATAACCATAGAGCAGATAGACGCTTTTAATCAGGAATATAATGCAGCTTATGCCCGGCAGAGCCAAAAACTTAACCGGAATTGCCTCAAGCTTTTTCTGAAATATCTATACCATGAACGTCGTGTGCTCAAACGAGACTTTGCCGCATTGCTCAAAGTGCCGCGAATATTTCATCGGACAAAACCATCCTGTTTCTTGCGCACTGATGAAATCCAACAACTTTTTGATAACATGACACCGACAACACCTGCGGAGTTGCGGGCATATGCCATAGTTCATATAGCGTATACTATGGGGCTGCGCCCTCAGGAAATTAGTAGACTAACCCTGGATGATATTCAATTCACCAAGGCAGAGATGCACGTAAAATATCGTAAGGCCGGCTTCCCTGTCACGATGCCGATCCCACTAAAGACACTCAAGGCTATTACTGTCTATCTGGTCGGAGGCCGCCCGGAAAATAACTGTCGCGAGCTTTTTCTGCAATGTTGCCGTCCCTACAGGCCTGTCAGTTCACCGACTGTTTGCCATGCCATAAATGCGTGTATGCGGAAGGCTGGTTTACCTGAAGAGGCCACACCCTATTGGCTGCGTCATACCCATGCACAGCACCTGCTGGAAGCTGGGGTCTCTGTCTTTGAAATCAAGGAAATGCTTGGTCATGACGACATCGAGGCGACTAAAAGATATCTCCATATTCATATCAAACTCATGAGGAGGGTTATCCTTGGTGAACTCGTTTAAAAGCTTCCTGGCGCCACAAATGGAAAGATACCTCGAATATCGAGAGAGCCTTGGCTATTCCATAAAAGCAATGGACAGTCTGAGACGATTAGATCGTTACCTGGTGACGAAAAATGTTACCACGCTCAAGACGCTGACACCTTTGTTCTTCCTGCAGATGCGGACTGATCTTGCGATAAATCAGAATACAATAAATAAAGTAATCTACGCCTTGCGTGGCTTTTTTCAATACCTCATACGGATTGAGTTTTGTCAGTATAATCCGCTTGCCGGAATTCCCCGTTTCAAGGAAAACAACATTATCCCCTTTATTTTCTCCGACCAGGAGACTGAACATCTGCTCGAAGCAGCCTGGAGACAGGTCCGTAGAGAAAAACAGACTATTTTTCTCAAGGACATGAGTTGTTGTCTGGCTCTACAGCTCCTGGCCCGTTGCGGCTTGCGCATTTCTGAACCCCTACGGCTGAAACACAAGGATTTCAGAGCTGACGAAAGGACAATCTATATTAGAAAGACAAAGTTCCGAAAGGATCGCCTGATTCCCATCCCTGTAGACGTGGCAAGGCATCTGTCGGATTATCTCTCCCTTCGCAACACCTTGCTACCGACAGATAATCAAAATCCGTACCTTTTGGTCAGCGATCCCTCTAAGGAGCTGCATAATCAACAGGTTCGTAATCTTTTCCACCAGACAGTCAGAGAAATCGGACTTGCCCAACCCAAACGGGTTATCGGCAACACCAACATCAGTGCCCCAACCCCACACAGTCTGCGGCATTCCTTTGCTGTCAACACCCTCAGACGGGTAAAAGAGCGAGGTGATTCGCCACAGAATGCGCTTTCGGTTCTTGCGGTATACATGGGCCACAAAAAATACACCTATACCATCTATTACCTCAAACTGATCGATGCAGACCAGCGCCGGAATCTCGTTGATTTTATGACTACGTATCCATCAAGACTATGAAACTTACGATCTGTATTCACCAATTCTTTGAGCAGTATCTCACACGGATCAAAGGGTGCGGGCCCAATACGATCAAGGGCTATCGTGATGCTTTTTCTCTCTTTTTACCCTTTGCCAGGGATGCACTTGATACTCC
>DAOVYR010000003.1 GCA_030635525.1 Candidatus Nanohalarchaeota archaeon
AATCACGCGGGGGTCGCGCCTGAAGCCAGGTATCTGCATGCCAGATGATTGTATCTGTTTTGCGACGCTTTTGGGGTCCATGTTGGATGTGCTTACCCAGAACATTGAGAATACGGCGCAGCCGAACATGTAGAATGATACATAGGTGATTATGCGCGCAATGTCCATCAGGGTCGGGAGTGTGGAATATGCGTTTATCATATATAGACCTAGGAGCATACCGATTGCTGTTGTTACAGCTATTATCAGGTATTCTCTTTCTTTGAATATTGCGTATGCAATGATTATTCCAAGCATTACGCTTAGAAGGATGCTTAGAGAGAGCATGTTTATTGCAAATGAGTTTGGCGGGCTGAGGAAGTACATTAATCCGCTTGTAGGGTTGCCGTTCTCATTGAATACGCCAAGTATTGCAAAGCCGCGGTCTGATAGCATCTTGCCCCAGACCTGCAGGTTTATGAGGATTGCTGATGTCAGTATTACTGGCATTACGTTTGTGTAGATGAATTTTAGTGGCCATTTTCTTCCGAAGCCCCTGATTGAGCCGAAGGCCAGCGGGATTTCTACGCGCATGGATTGGGCGTAGACTACGAGGATGAATACTGATAGTGTTGATATTATTGGTATTAGCAGTGTTAGAGTATCACTTAGTGCTGGAGCTCCAGATACGAATAGCATTATGAGTTGCGGGATTCTTCCTATGTATACTCCAGCGTCGGTTTTTAGTACACTGAAAAGGCCGATTAGTATCTGTTTGCTTACGCCTGCTGCGATGAATAGTGATACGCCTGAGCCGAAGCCCCATTTTGAGACTACCTCGTCCATGAATATTATGAGCCATCCACCTATTGTCAGTTGGGCTATCACAAAGAGCATCATTGCTGTTGTGTGGACTATGGGATCAATTGCGCCAAACATTGTGTATGCTGCGGCTTCAACGAATGCGAAGGTGAATGCGAGTATTTTCTGGGTGCCCTGGAACATTACTCTGCCGTGATGGCTGCTTAGGTCCCAGTCTATTACTTTTGCGCCTACCAATAATTGGAGTATTATGCTTGCGGATACTATTGGACCGATACCTAGTGTAATTATGGTGCCTATGCTTGCGCCCATGAGTGCTGCGAGCTGTTCAAAGTATGCCATTCTTTCAGGGCTTACTCCCAGGAGGAATGTATCTGAGAGGAGAAAGTATAACAGGAGCATGATGCCTGTCCATTTTAGTTTCTGGTTGAATGTCTGTCTTTTTACTGGTTTCTGGACGCCTGGTAATTTCTGGAGCAGTGCTTCGTAATCCATTTTGTTCACGATGTTTTGTTAGAATGTTTAAGTTATTGTTTTGGTGGTTCTTTTTTGTCTGGCGTTTGTTTTTGTCCGGCAATTGTTATTGGTTCTCCACCTGCTTTTTTTATTTTTTCTTCTGCGCTTTTGGAGAATTCTTTTGCTGTTATTTTTAGTTTGAGTGAGGGGTTTCCTCTTGCAAGTATTTTGTCGTAGCCGAGTTTGGCTGCGTTGATTTCTGTTGTGTCTTTGGTTTGTTTTGCGAATCCTTTTGCGACGTATATGCTGATGTGTTTTTCGAGGTCGTCTAAGTTGATTGTGTTTGGATTGTTTATGGTTGCGGGCGGTCTTTTGAATCCGTAGTTTCCTATGCGGGTGCCTTTCTTGTGTATTGTTGTCATGTTCTGCTGACCTTTCTTGCCTGCGCCTGCGTTTCCTACCCCGCCTCTTGAGCCTGCGCCGCGGTGCTTTTTCGGGCTGCCCCAGCCGTGGGTTCTTGAGCCGCGGAGTTTGTTGCATTTCGTTTTTTTGTTTGTGGTCATTGTATCACTTGAGTATGAATTATTATAGCATTCTTAGGATGAGTGCGTTTATTTTGTCTTTGCGGTAACCGAGTGCACCGCCCTGGTTGAATGTCTTTTTTGTTCCTTTTCTTTCGAAGCCTTTTCTTGGGGGCGATAGTTGGAATACGGGTTTGATGTTGGATTCTTTTATTTGTCCTTTTTTGATTTGTTCTGTTATTGTTTTTAGGTTTTTTGGATCCGGCTTTTTTGTTGAGGATATTTTTGCGCGTTTGGCAATGAGTTCTTCGAGTGTTTTTTGGTCTATCTCGCCCCATGTAATGTAGTCTTTTGTTCTTTTGAGCATGCCTTTGTTTGTGTCTGTTTCGGGGATGACTATGCAATGATTGGGCTTGTTTAGGCGCAGCATGTGCATTGTGTCTCGTATTTCTTTTGTGATGTTTGCTGTTCCTCTAATTCTTATTACTGCGTACATTTTTGTTACCTTTTATTTTTTATTGGGATTTAATATATTATTCTTTTTTTGTCTTTGTTTCTTTTTTTGGTTTGTCTTCCTGTTTTTTTGTTTTTGTTGTATCTTTTTCTTCTTTTTTTGTTTCAGGTTTGGTTTCTTGTTTTTTTGTTGTATCTTTTTCTTCTTTTTTGGTGTCAGTTTGAGCATCTTCTTTTTTGGTATCTTTAGGTGTTTCTTTTTCTTTTGACTGTTTTTCTGGTTCGGATGTTTCTTTTTGTTCTGATTCTTCCTTTACTGGTTCAGGCCGGGTTATTGTGGTGTTTGGACCTTCGGTCATGCCTGTTGTCTTTATTGATTCTTGTGTTGTTTTTAGTTTGTTGAGGTTTTTTAGTGCGTTGAAGTTTGCCATTACGAAGTTTATTCGTGTGTCTGTTTGTCCCATTGATTTTGTCCACAGGTCGCGGATGCCTGCAAGTCGGATTATTTTTTTGATTTCAGGTGCTACGCATAGTTCAATGCCGCGTGGGGCAGGTATTAAGCGTACTTTTACGGAGCCTACTTTTCCCTGTGTTTTGAATGGGATTGAGTGTGCGCCTCTGCATTCACATTCCCATGAACCGCAGCCGCGCCTTATTGGGATGATTTTGAGTTTTGCCTGTGTTGTTGCTTTTGTGATTGCACTTAGCGCGTCTTTTCCTGTGGCGTAGCCGATGCCTACCAGGCCGTCTTTGTTGCCTACTGCAACGAGAGCGTGTAGTGTTCTTTTTCTGCCTGACTGGTGCATGCGTGTTGTGATTCTTAATGGTGTTCTTTTTTTACCGCCGCCTTTGCCCGGCATTCCACCGATGAATATTATCTCGTCTTCGATGTTTGGTACGAGGTAATCTATGATTTCGGATTCTTTTATTACGTAGTTTTTTTTGAATATTTCTTCTATTGATGTTATTTCCCCGCTCATCACTCTTTTGCCAAGGCTTGTTTTCGGGGTCCAGGGTTTAGTTTCCTTTTCGTATCTCATGTTTTTCACTTACTTTTTTTTTGTATCTTTCTTTGGTGGTTTTGCAGTTGTTTTTTTGGTTGCTTTTGGTTTTGTGTCTTTTTCTTTTTTCATTTTTAGTATGTTTTCTTTTACTTTTTCGAATTCTTTTGTGCTGTCTTTTTTCAGGTGTGTGCCTGTGATTCTTTTTTCGTCTGGGAATATGTCTTTTTCTGTGTCGTGCGCTATTTTTATGCCGCCGTCAATGATGCCTTTTACTGCTGCGAAGATGCGACCCTTTGTGTAGGTGGAGTGGAGTCCGAAGTCGATGATTGCGGTTTTTATTTTTTTGTCTAGGGATCTTTTTGCGCAGAGCAGGCCTGTGAGGTATGCGCTGGGGGTGTTTTTTTGTGCATGTGTCCATCCGTATGATTTTAGTTCTATTGAGGTGGCTTGTGCTATTGTTTCGTCTCCTTTTTCGTTGTATTTGACTGTTTGTATGATTATCTGTTTGTTTGTGATTCTTATGACTATGCGCGGCTCTTTTGAGAGTAAGAGGTTGTACCTTTTTTTGTAGTTTGTCTTGCCGCTTCTTCGTTTTTTGAAGTTGAGTTTGTATCTTGCGTCCATTGTTGTCACGTTGTATGTTTTATGATTATTGTCTCATTTTTTTTATGTAAAGATGGAGGGATGATTTGTCTTTGAAGACACCTGAGCTTGATTTCAGGTATAGGTGCCTGTATTCGCTTGTTTTTATTTTGTCTTTTGATTTCAGGTTGTTTAGTTCTTTTCTTAGTGCGCGGATTTTTGTGATCCATACTCTTTTTGAGGGTATTCGTGCTTTTTTTGTTCCTTTTCTTTTACCTTGTCCTGTCATCTGGCCTTTTTTTTTCTGCAGTTTTATTTTTTTTGATCTTGCGGTGCTTGTGCCGATGATTGGTCTTGCGGTGATTGAGCCTTCGCTTATGTGTTTTCGGATGTCATTTTTTGTTATGGATTCCTGAATTTCGCTTATCTTTTCCGGGTCAATCCATACTTTATTTCTGCCTACTTTCAGGATGCTTTTTGCAATGTTTCGCTGGCTTCTTACGTTCATGTAAATCACTGTCAGTCCATTTTTTAGTTGTTATCGAGTGTGAATTCTTTTTCTCCGAGTTTTAGTATGATTTCGTTTGTGTATTCTGTGTCGCAGAACGGGCATTTCAGGTATTCTATCTGGCTTTCTTTTTTTTTGTCGCCGATTGTTCCGCAGCGTGGGCAGTGGTCCTTTCCCATGTGTAAAAATGCTATTGATGTCATGTTATCATATCATTTTTTGATTGAGCTTTTGCCTGCCTGTTTTTTTGCTGGTTTTGGCTTGGGTGTTGTCTTTGTTTTTGTGGGTGTTTGTTTTGTGTCTTTTTTGACTGTTTTTGGTTGTTTTTCCTTTTTGTTTGTTTCTTTTGCTGGTTGTGATGCTTTTTTTTTGGGTTGTTTTTGTTCTTTTTTTGCGGGTGTTTCTTTTGTTTTTGTTTTTTTTTCTGGTTCTTTACTGGTTGTTTCCTGCTCTTTTGTCTCTTCTGGTTTCTTTTGGGTTTTTGTTTCTTTCTTTTTCTCTTTTTTTTCCTTTGTTGGTTTTATTTTTAGTTTTATTTTCGGGTTGAGTATGTGAAGTTTGAGTTCTTTTGCTTTTTTTATGATGGTTCTTTTCTTTTTGTTGCCGACTGTGCCCCTGATGCGGATTGTGTGTTTTGTGCTGTCAAGGTTGTCTAGATCGTTCAGGTTTGATGTCAGTATTTCAATAAGGCCGTTTGGGTGCATGCCTTTTACTTTTTTTGGTGAACTGTAGCTCGGGCTTGCAAGGGAACCTTTTAGGCGTCTCCTGATTTTGTTGTCGCGGCCTTTCGGGCGCCTCCATTTTTTTTGGAGTCGCTTTACAGCGCCTGCGTCTGTTCTTATGAAGTTCGGCTTTTTTTTCTTGATTTGCTCGCGCTTTTTGAGCAGGTCGATTATGGTGCTTGTCATTTTTATCATCTGTTTTATCCTTTTTTTGTGATGTAGATGCCGTCTTGGTATATTCTTATGTCTTTATTTTTCAGCCTGCATGCCTGTTCGAGGTTTGCGGCGGTCTGACCGACGTTTTCTTTTGACGGGCCGGTGATGGTTATCTCTTCTTTTCCGAGGTTAACTTTTACGCCTTCTTTTATATGGGCTTTTCTTGTGCCTTTTTCACCCATGAAGTTTGTGATTATGATTGTGTCTGCGTCCTGTTTTAGTGTCATCGGGAAGTGTGTGTAGAGTATTTTGAGCTGGTATTCGTAGTCTTTTTCTGCGCCTTTGAGCATATTTTTCAGGTGTGCAGCCCATGTGCCTAGGGTGGCTTTGTCTTTTTTTTGGTTAGAGTCTGTTTTTATTTTTATGAGGTTGTCTTTTTGTGTGATTGTGATGCGTGAGTGTGCGAAAGATTTTTTGACTGTGGCGTTCGGGCCTTCTGCTGTTATTGTCGTGTCTTCTTTCTTGATTTTGATATTTTCGGGAATTGTTATGGCTGTTTCCATCTGGGTCACTGTTGTTTTGTATTTAGTATATATATGCTATGAGTATTCCGCCGATTCGGTCTCTTGTTTCGCGGTGGCTTTTTGTGCCTTCTGGTGTTGAGATAATCAGTGTGCCGACGCCGGCTGCAGGTAGGGTTCTCTTTTCCCATTTTTCATAGTCGTGTTTTTTTATGGGCTGCCTGGGCACTATTGTTTTGCAGTCGTTTATTTTGCCGATTAGTTTTATTTTTATTTGGTTGCCTTTGTTGTCTTCGATTTCTTTGTAGTCGCCGATGTATCCATTTTGCTTCATTATTTTTAGTGTGTCTTTTAGCAGGTTTGAGATGTGTCTTACTGTGCATTCCTGCTTGCCTGCATTTTCTGCATTTTTGATTATGGATAGCGCGTCTGAGAGAGGGTCATGCATCATTTTTGTACACCTTGTTTTTTTCATTTTTGTTTGGTTATTGTTTTAGTTGTATTTTTTGAATCCTATGCTTTTTGCGTATTCCCTGAAGCATCGCCTGCAGTAGTTCAGGTTGTATTTTTGTATTACGCCCATTCCTTTTTTGCCGCATATCCTGCATACTGCCTGTGACAGGCCATGGTCTCTTTTTTTTGGGATGTTGTTTTTTTTGAATCTTAGTAGTTTGGATTTTGATTTTATTGTTTTCATGGTTTTTTTGTAGTCGCCCATTGTATCACATCACTTGTATTTTGAGGTTGTTTTTTGCGTATTCTATTGCTTCTTCTTTTGTTATCCTGTGAGATTTTGAGGTTTTTGCTTTTTTGATTTTGCGTCTTTTTATCCTGTAGCCCGGTCTTTCGAGTGTGATGTTTATGTTCATGCCGATCATCCCGAGTTTTGGGTCGTATTTTTGGCCGGGAATGGACAAGTATTCTTTGATGCCGAAGCTGAAGTTGCCGTTGTTGTCGAAGTTGTAGGGGCTTATGCGGTTGCCTATGCCCGGAAGGATTTTTTTGAGGAATTCTATTCCTTTTTCTTTTCTCATTGTGACTTTTACGCCGATGGGGAGACCACGCCTGATGCGAAATGTGCGTGCTTTTCTGGTGGCAAGGGTTCGTACCGGTTTCTGACCGGTGAGTCTTTCTGCTAAGGTGTATGCTTTTTCTACGCTTTCGCCGGGCTCTCCTGTGGAGATGCTTAGGGTTACTTTGCTTGTATTTATTACGGTCATCGGGTTTTTGTCCGGCATCTGAATCACTCTATTGTTACTTCTGGCTTGTCTTTTCCTATTACGAATATGTAGTCTTTGAGGGTTTCTATGTCTTTTTTGGGTGTTGTGATTGTTGCTTTGTTTTTCTGGAGACCCATGATCTTTTTTATTTCTTTTATTTTTCCGTTTTCTCCCTCGTGCTTTCCGTGGATTATGAGGCCAAGGTTACCTTTTTCGAGTTTGAAGTGCTTTTTTATCTGCTGGTCGGGCAGGGATATCTCGATGGTGTCGCCGACTTTGTATGCTTTAGCGTCTTTTTCGTTTTTTATTAGTATGTTTCTTGAATCGTGAAGGTTTAGCTGGACAATGTTCTTTTTTGTTGTTGTTTTGCCTGTGATTTTGCATAGTTTTGTTGTTGATTTTTCTTTCGGTATTCCTATGAGGGTTAGCTTGCCTTTTTTCGGGATCATGCGGTAGTATTTTTTTGTTTTCGGGATTGTGATTACGTCCATGAGGCCTACCGGGTATTTAAGGTCTTTCCGGGCTCTTTCGTCTACGAGGACGTCTTTGTTTGTGAGTATTTTTTTTGCTTCTTTGGATGTTCCTGCAACTTTTAGGATGTCTCTTAGTATTATCTGGAGCGGGATGCACTGTTTTTTTGGGTGGGGTCCTGCTTTTGGGTTTGTTGTGAATTTGTATTCTTTTTTTCTTATGGGGAAGTGTTTTGGTGCTGCCAGTCTTTTTAAGTGCATGTTTTTCAACTCTTTGTCAATTATTCTTTTTTATCTTGTCTATCTTTGGTTTTTCAGTTGTATTTTTTTGTTCTTTTTCAGCCTTGTAAAAGGCTGGCGATTAGGTGCGTTTCGCTTCGCTCAAGCGCACACATGTGTTGTTTGTCATGGGGTTGCTCGAGCGCACGATGATTATTTTTTTGTTTCTGGTTTGTCTTTTTTTGGTTTTTCAGTTACTTTTTTTTGTTCCTTTTTCTTTCTAAGGGTTTTTAGGCGTTTTTCGTCTTTTAGGTCAAGTTCTATTATCTGGATGTTGGAGGGTTTTATGGGGATGTGCGCGTCCTGACCGTTTACTTTTTTTCTTGTTATGTCTTTTATGTGTACTGTTGCGTTTTTTACGTTGACTTTTGTTATCTCGCCTGTTTTGCCTCTGTGTTCTCCGCGCAGGATTTTGACTGTGTCTTTTGTTTTTACTCTTATGTGTTTTGTGTTGTGTTCATTTTTTAGGGATTTTGTTATGCTGCATGAGAGGAATTTGTTTTTGATGTGCAGTGGTGCGTTGTGTGCGTATTTTCGCTGTTTGTTTGGTTTTGTGCTGTTTTTCCATGCGGTTGAGTATCTGGATTTCATTGTTGTCACGTTAGATTATTATTTTTGAGATTTTCCCGATTGTTGTGAATCGCTCGACTGATTCTTTTGCTACGACGCCTTTGATGTCTTTGCCGCGGGGGTCGAGTTTGTCGTCGAGGAGTATTGCTGCGTTGTCGTTGAATTTGATGTGGCTGCCGTTCGGGCGGCGATATGGCATTTTCTGGCGTACGATTGCTGCTTTGACTATTTCGTGCATTATTTTCTGGTTGCCTTTTTTGACTGCGCATATTACTACCTGGCCAACGCCAGCCTGTGGGGTTCTGCGGCGTGTGCCTTTGAAGCCCCTGACGGAGATCACTTCGAGTTCTTTTGCGCCTGTGTTGTCGATGCATTTCAGGCGTGTGCCGATCCTGATTCCTTTTGTGGTTTTGGTTGATATTGCTTTCATTGTTATCACTGGGTTATTCTGTTTTTTCGATGACTACGAATGATTTTTTTTTGCTTAAGGGCCTGCATTCTGAGATCAGTACTTTGTCGCCTTTTTTTGCACGGATGCAGGCTGGGATGTGGGCTGTAACCCTTGAGTTGTTGCGCATCAAGCGCTCATATTTTGGGAGGGATGTTGTGTATGCCCAACTTACTGTGACACTTGAGTCCATCTTTTCTGATATTATTGTACCCTGGAATGTTCTTCCTCTTACTTTGAGGCTGCCGTGAAAGGGGCAGTTTTTGTCGCTGCATTCTTCTTTTGGCTTGTTTTTTGTTGGGATTCCGATGTTTTTTATTTTCATGTTTTTACACCATTTTCCATTTGTTTTTTGTTTTTTTCTTTATCCTGTCTTCGGGACGTCCGTATAGGAGTTTGCCGTTGATTTTTAGTTGTGTTTTGTCTTTGAGTGTTATTTTGTATGTGTTGTCTTTTTTTGCGGTTGTTATTGATTTTTGTTCGGTTTTTATGGTTAGTGTTTTTTGTGTCTCATTGGTTATTGTGCCTGTTAGATTCTGCATGTTTGGGTCTTTTGATGTCAATACTGTTGCTTTTAGGCCAATCAGTTCGTGTCTTGTGATGTTTTTTGGATCTGTTGACACAGTTATCATCATGCGTGTTTTTATTCAATCATGGATTCGCTGAAACCTTCTTTGATCAATAGTTCTTTGACCTTTGATATGTGGTTTCCCTGCAACTCTATTTTTCCGTCTTTTGATGTTCCGCCGCATGCAAGGTGTGATTTGAGGGTTGTTGTTAGTTTTCTCAGGTCGATGGTTTTTTCGTCTAAGCCCCGGATGACTGTTGATAGTTTTCCGAATCGCTTTTTTATTGTGTATACTTTAATTTTCTGTGCTTCTTTTGAGATGGTTTCACACACGCATAGCTCGGTTGGCAGCCCGCATTTGGGGCATGTGTCTTGCATTTAATTTGTCACTCCTTTTTTCTTTTTTCCTGTTTTATTTGGTTTTGGCTTGTTCTGGTTTTTTAGTGTGAGTATTCTTGCGAGGGTTTTTTTTAATTGTTTTAGTCTCCCTGTGTTTTCAGGGACACTTCCGATGTGTATCTTGCCTTTTTCTTTTGCTAGTTCAAGGCGGAGGTCATCTTCTTTTTTTTCAAGATCTTTTTGTTTCATGTTTTTCATTGCCTTGAAACGGATTATTGCCATGGTATCACGTGAATATTATTTATTTTTTTGGATCTTCTTTTTTTTCTTTTATGTCTTGTTTTGGTTCTGTTTTTTTTGGTTCATCTGTTGATTTTTTAGTTTTGTCTTTATCTTCGCTTTTTTGTTTTTCTTTGGGTGTTTCGCTTTTTTCTTCTTTTGGTTCAGGTTTTTTTGCTTTTGGCTTTTCTTTTGATGGTTCTGGTTTTGTTTCTTCTTTTTTTTGTTTTTTGGCTTTTTCTTCGTCTTCTTTTTCTTTTGCTGTTTCAAGGATTCTTTTTTCTATTGAGAGGACAGAGGGCATTGTGCTCATTAGTTTGACTTTGATGCCGATTGTGCCTGCTTTTAATGTTGCTTTTTCTATTTCGGTCTGGGTGTGGACGTCTGCGGTGTTGCCGCATTTCTTTAGGTAGCCGAGCATGAATTTTTCTGTGCGCGATCGTGAGCCGGTTATTTTTCCGGAGACAGTGATTTCTGCGCCGATTGCGCCTGCTTCTATTATTTTTTTGAGCATGATGTTGACAATTTGGCGGTGTTTTGTGCCGCGTTCAAGGCTTGATGCGATTTGTTTTGCGACTACTTTTGCATCAAGTGAGGGGTGTTCGACTGATTTGACTTCTATTTGAGGGTTGTCTATGTTGAATATGTGTTTGAGGTCGTTTGTCATTTCGTTGATTTTTGTTCCGGCATGGCCTATGACTACGCCAGGCCTGCCAGCGTAGATTACTATTCTTGTGTTGAGGGGTGTTCTTTTTATGTCTGAATGGCTATAGTCCGCTCTTTCGAGTGTTTTGTTCAGGTATTTTTCCATTTCGGATTTTTGGGTGCCTTTTTCTATGAATTTGCGTTCAATCATGTGGTTTACCTTCTTCTACTATTAGTGAGATGTTTGTGCTTTTTATTTCCTGACCGCTGAATCGTGTGCGGCGCGGGCGTTGGTATGAACTGCCTTTTGCTGCCCAGACGTTTGTGATTATGAGTATTTTTGTGTCAAGACCAATGTATTCTGCGTTTTTCTGGGCGCTGTTTAAAAGTTCGAGCATTTTTTGTGTGGCGAGCAGCGGGTATCTGCCCGGACCCATGCCTTTTTTGTGGCCGAGGTTTGTGTTGTATTTCGTGTACGGGATTGCTTTTTTTTTCTTTAGTACCTGTTCAAGGTATGTTTTTGCGCTTTCGACTTTCATGCCTTTTATGAAGCGACCAATTTCGGTTGTGTTCTTCTTTGAGATGCGCTGGTGTCTTGCACATACTTTTGCCTGTTTTTTCGGGTCGGTTTTTAGAGGGTACATATTATGTCACTTATTTTTTTATTTGAGTGGTACGAATTTGCTTGATCTTGTTGCGCCCATGCCTGGTCCTGTGTGTTTTACGGATTTTCTTGTCTGTGCGAATTCGCCTAGACGGTGGCCAATCATCTCTTCTGAGATGTCTACGGCGACGAATTCTTTGCCGTTGTGGATGCCGAATCTTTTTCCTACAAACTCCGGCAGGATTACTGCGTCGCGGGCGTGGGTTTTTATGAAATCATTTGGTTTTGCTTTTTTTGTTTTTTTTATGAGTTTTTTTTCTATTTCTGTGAAGCCACGTTTTATTGTTCTTCTTTCGCGGGATGGGATGAGTTTTATGAATTCGTCGAGTTTTAGTTCGGTGACCTGTTCAAATGTAAGTCCATGGAATTTGAATTCCTTGATTTCATGTGCTGTAGTTTTGTGTTTTCTTTTTGCCATTTTTACACCTTAATTTTTTATCTTTTTTTGCCTGTGCGTTTTGAGGCTATTGTACCGACTTTACGGCCGGGTGGTGCGTTGCGTGATACTGTTTTTGCGACGCCTAAGTTTGATCCGCCGAATTTGTGGTCGACTGCGTTCATTGCTCTTGCAGAGGTTCTTGGGTAGAGTTTGCCTCTTTTGTGCATTATGTGCCATTTTGTGCCGGCTTTGAGGAATGGTTTTGATTTTAGTTCTCCGCCTGCGGTTATGCCGATTGTTGCCCTGCAGTCCGGGTTGAGTGCTTTGAATTGTTTTGAGGGAAGTTTTATTACTGTTTTGCTTGCGTCGTGCGATGAGACTGTCGCGTAGGTGCCACTTGAGCGGACGAGTTTTCCACCGTCGTTTGGTCTTGTCTCTATGTTGAATATGGGTGTTCCTTCCGGGATTTTACCGATGGGCAGGATGTTGCCTGGCTCTATTTTTGCGTCTTTGCCGATGGATATTGTGTCTTTTGTTTTTGAGCATTCGGATATTAGTGCGTGGGTGGTTGTGTTGTCTTTGAATTTTATTTTTGCGACTGGTGCGTTTCTTCCCGGGTCATTTAGTATGTCTATTATTGTGGCTTGTGTGTTTGCGCCAATCTTTTTGCTGTATCTTACCTGGGTAAGATAGCGGTGGCTGTTTGCCCTGTACAGGGTTGAGCCTCTTCCTCTTCTTTGGGCGATTATTCGTTTTCCCATTATATATCACATAATATTAGTTGTTTTACATCATGCCTAGTCGTGTTGCGATGTCAAGGGCTGAGTAGTCTGGCTTTAGTCTCACCAGTGCTTTTTTGTCGCCTTTTGCGGTTGTTAGCATGTTTACTTTTTCTACTTTTACGTCGAACATGGTTTCGACTGCTTTTTTTATTTCTGCTCTTTTTGATGATGATTTTACTATGAATACTATTTTGTTCTGGAGTTCGATGTTTGCGATTGATTTTTCGCTGAGATGGGGGAATTTCAGGATGTCCCAGTTGCCTTTTGGTGCTTCTTTTTGGGCTTGTTTTGGCTCTTGTTTTTTTTCTTTTGGTTTGGTGGGTGTTTTTTTTACCGGGGTGTTGTCTGTAGCTTTCTTTTGTGATGTTTTTTCTTTGGTTTTAACTTGTTCTGCTTCGGGTGGTGTTGCGGTTTTTGGTTCTTTGTCCAGTTCTTTTTCGTCTGTCATTTTTATCATCTATTGTAAGTATAGTTTTTCTTTTTTTAATGTTTCTATTGCGGATTTTGTCCAGATTGTCAGGCGGCCGGGTTCTGCGCCTGGTGCGAGCAGTTCTGTGTTGAGTGAGTTTACAGCTGCTATGTTTATACCTGGTATGTTTTTTGCTGTGTTTTTGAGGGTTGTTTCGCCGGATGTGACTATCAGGGGGCCGACCTTTTTTTTGTATTTTCTTGTGCGTGTTTTGCCGACGCCTGCACGGATCTTTTTTTGTTCTGTGCGTTCCAGCTCTGGTTTAAGACCGATTTTTTCGAGTATATCTTTTACGTCTTTTGTCTTTTTTAATGTGTTGATTTTATCGTCGATTATTATAGGGAGTTTTATGTCGCCGAGTTGGTGGTTTCTTTTTTGGACGAGGTCTGCATCTGCTGTTGCGGTTATGCCTGATCGGATGGCGAGGAGGCGTTCTTTATCGTTTATTTTTTGTGTCCAGTTCTTTTCTGCTTTTGGGGGGTGGGCTCTTCGGCCTTTTACTGCCTGCGGAACTTCTCTTGCTCTGCCGGTCAGGTAGCCGGACCCGGTTCTTATTCTTTTTGTCCTGTGCATTGCGCGGTTCTGGTGTGAGCCGTATGCTCTTCTTCTGCCGATGAATTGTGCAGAGGTTTTGAGGCCTGCCAGTGGGTCTGTGCCGTATGGTTGTCTTTTGTTGTTCTGGATTGAGTAAAATGATCTTTTTATTATATCCGGCCTGTATTCTTCACTGAATTGCGGCGGGAGTTCTATTGTTCCCTGTGATTTTCCGTCAAGTGAAAGTATTTGTGTTTTCATAGTTTGTTGCCTATAGTATTATGTTTGTGATCTCGGGTTCGCCGGGGCTGTTTTTCGGTCTTGATGCTGGTCTTAGGCGAATCAGGCGTTTTGCCGGACCCTGTACTGAGCCCTTTATTAGTATGTAGTTTGTTTTTATGAGCCCGTAGTTTTTCCAGCCGTCTTTGTTTATGTCTTTTGCGTCGTCGCTTATTTTCAGGATGCGCTGGTTGAACTGGGTTCTTTTGTGGAAGCCCATCTGTCCCATCTGTGGTACGGTTCTTCTTGTTTTGTGGGGGTGCCATGGACCGAGATTGCCTGCTTTTCTTATGACTTTCTGGGATTTTTTGGCAAGGAGCTTTACGCCGAATCGTTTTACTGAGCCCTGGAAGCCATAGCCTTTGGTTATTGCGATTGTGTCTGCGAGTTCGCCGTCTTTGAATACGTCTTTTACGGTTATGTCTTTTCCGAGTTTTTCTTTTGCGTATTTGAGTGTGTCTTCGGTTTTTCCGCTTATGCCTATTTCAAATAGTTCTGGCTTTTTTTTGCGGATGCCTGCGATTTTTGGTGTTGTGTGTACTATGAGTGTGTATTTTGATATGTTTTCGAGTTTGTCGAGTGCGTCTTGTTTGTGGTTCTTTTTTGGGAAATCTGTTTTTCGTTTGAGTTCTTTGTCTGGTTTGTCCTGCCAGATTTCTTTCAGGACTTTTTCACCGTAAGGGGTGTCTGTGTATGCTCTTACGGCTGCTACTTTGAGCGGCGGTGTTTCGAGAACTGTTACAGGTATTACGATTTCCTGATTGTGTGTGGGGCTTTCTTTGCGGTCATCGATTATTGTGGTTTGTGTCATGCCTACTTTGTAGCCTGCGAATCCGATGGGTTTTGGTTCGCCTGTTTTTGTGGGTATTGTGTTTACCCTGGGGTATATTCGTTTTGCGCGTTTTCGCGGAGCGTAGGCCATTGAGCCTCGTCTTGGATGACGTATTGTTGCCATTTTTTAACACCTTGTGCGGCGCATGAGCGGGTTTGCTTAGTGGCGCCTTTTTTGGTACAGCGTTGATGTGTGTGGTTTGTGTATTTTGCTGTGGTAATTGTTGTATTATGTGGTTTGTTGCAGAATCCGGTTATCTTTTAAGACTAGGGATTTTGGTTTTTAAAACCTTACAGGTTCTGTGAGGTTTTGCTGGTTCTCTTTTTTTTTAAAAATTAGAACTCTTAGCAGTTTTTGCCAATCTGTCAATGGTGTTTGCGGTAGGAATTAGCAATATCTTTCTTTATGGGGCATTAGATTTATAAAGGTTTTTGTGGGGTTTTTTGATTTTCATGTTTATCGTGCAGGGTTTGGAATATTTTCTGGTTTCCTGTATGTGGAAGTGTTTGAGGTTGATTTAATATGAAGTTAGAGTTATCCTTTTATTACGCCGAGGGGTTTTACTTTTGCTACGGGGTTTCCTATGCCTAGCTCGTGGCTTACTTTTACTACTTCGTCTATGTCTTTGTAGACTCCTGGCGCTTCTTCTGCAAGGCCTTTCCATGATGCGCTTTTTACTGATATGCCTTCTCTTGCGAGGTCCTGTTTTACTCGTTCGCCTTTGAAGGTTTTCAGGGCCTTGAATCTTGACATTACTCTTCCTGCGCCGTGGGCGGTTGAGCCGAAGCTGATTTGTTCTGCGGTTTTTGTGCCGACGAGGATGTAAGATGATGTGCCCATTGAGCCTGGGATGATTACGGGCTGGCCTGATTTTTTGTAGATTTCGGGGAGTTCTTCTCTGTCTGGTCCGAATGAGCGTGTTGCGCCTTTTCTATGGATGCAGACTGGTTTTGTTTTGTTGTCTATTTCATGTTTTTCGATTTTTGCGATGTTGTGGGCTACGTCGTAGATGAGGTTCATCTCAAGGTCTTCGGGGGTTGTGTTGTATATTTTTGCGAAGCTTTCGCGGACCCAATGCATGATGAGTTGGCGGTTTGTCCATGCGTAGTTGGCTGCGCCACTCATGGCTTTGAGGTATTTTTGGCCGAGGTCGGAGTTTATGGGTGCGTTTATCAGTTCCCTGTCCGGGAGGTGTTTGTAGCCGTATTCTTTTTCCATTGCTCTTATGTAGTCTGATGCTACCTGGTGGCCTAGGCCGCGTGAGCCGCAGTGTATCATGATTGTTACTTGTCCCGGCTGGGTTATGCCGAAGGATTTTGCGGTTTTTTCGTCGTAGATCTTCTCTACTTTCTGGAATTCAAGGAAGTGGTTGCCTGAGCCGAGTGAGCCGACTTGCGGCAGGCCTCTTTTTTTTGCCTGTTCTGAGATTGTCTCGTGGTCTGATTCTAGTGATCCGTATTCTTCTGTGTGGTCTAGGTCTTTTTTTGTGCCGTAGCCTTGTTTTATTGCCCATTTTGCGCCGGTTTCTATGATTTCTTCCAGTTCGTCTTTGGTTACTCTTATGCGGCCTTTGCTTCCGAGACCTGATGGGATGTTTGAGTAGAGGATGTTTAGGAGTTGCTGTTCTTTGCCTTTTATGTCTGATTCTTTCAGGTTTGTTGTGATTGCGCGGACGCCGCAATTTATGTCATATCCTACGCCGCCTGGGCTGATTATGCCTTCTTCAAGGTCAAAGGCGGCTACGCCGCCGATTGAGAAGCCGTATCCTTGGTGGGCGTCGGGCATGGCTAGTGAGTGGGTCTGGATTCCTTTCAGGCATGCTACGTTTCTTACCTGTTCTGTTGTTTTGTCGAGTTTGATTTTTTCCATGAGTCTGTCTGATGCGTATATCTTTGCCGGGACTTGCATGTCTCCTGTCTGGGGTATTTCCCAGATGTTTTCTTTTATTTTTTTTATTTTTATTTCGGTCATGTTTGTCACCCAACCTTATAAATGGTTGATTATTAGAGCGACCATAAACAGCCTTATAAAAGGCTGGCGATTAAGTGCGTTTCGCTGCGCTCAAGCGCACACATGTATTGTTGAGTGGCTTCGGTTTAGGTCACTGGACTGTTTTGTTCAGGCACACTAAAGATTGTTTTTGTATTTTATATTTATATGCTCAAGTGCATTGTGTTATATGTCTACTACTGCTGTTATTGTCCATGTGTTGTCTTTCAACCTTCAGAAAGGTTGATCATCAGTGCGACCATAAAGCTTCGCTTTAGGTCACATGTCTGTATTTTTATTTATATGTCTACTACTGCTGTTATTGTCCATGTGTTGTCTTTGTTTTTTTTGATTTCCATGTCGTTGTAGGTTATTGATTTGATTTCTGTTTTTAGTTCGTACTTCTGTTTGTATGTGTCGCCTTCTATTGTTGCTGTCAGGACGTGGTAGTGTATCTTTCCTTCTTTTGTGTCTTTTTTGATTTCTTTTATTTTTTTGATTTTTACTTTTGCGAGGAGGAATCCTTCCAATTCTAGGAGGGTTATTAGTTTTTCTAGCCAGTCGTATAGGAGGGAT
>DAOVYR010000070.1 GCA_030635525.1 Candidatus Nanohalarchaeota archaeon
ATCTTCTTTTGGTCTTTTGCTTATGAATCCTTTCATTTCAACCCTGATGATTTCGTATCTGTGCATTTTATTGCCTCCGTATTTTTTTCTTGTATGGTCCTGGTATGAACATCGGGACTTCGTTCATGTATTGTTTGTATTTTGGGCCTAGTTTGTCAATTAGTATCTTTTCTTCATATCTTGAGATGTTGTAGTAGAATGCGATTGTGATGAGTCCGATGCTGAGTGCGATGGTGGATAGGGTGGTTATGATGAATCCTAGATATAGTAATATTGCGCTTAGATAGAGGGGGTGGCGGATGATTGAGAATGCGCCTGTTTTTATGACCTGTAGTTCTTTTCTCTGTTCACCAAAGATGGTTTTATGGGATGATTTGGCTAAGAGGAGGGAGATGATGAAGAATGGCAGTGCTGTTAGGATTCTTAGGTGGAGTGGGAAGGATTGCGGGGGGATTATTGATGTGTGGATGATATATTTGTCTATTAATAGGCCTGCTGTGAAGAGTATGGCGAGTATGATCTGGCCTGTGTCGCCTAAGGGGTGTTCTCCTGCAAGGTCTTTTCTGTGTTTGTGGGTTTTTATTTTAGTCATTGTCTGTTACCTCTGAGGATTATATTGTTGATGCTGGTTTTTTAATGTGTCTGGTTTTGACATTACATTTTGTTGATTTATGCAATACTTTAAATATTTGTAATGGTAACTATTGTTATGAGGATTATCAAGAGAGGTAATTATTTTTATTTGCAGCATTCGTTCAGGCAGGATGGGAAAGTTGTGACCCGGGAGAAATATCTTGGTAAAGAGGTTCCCAAGGACGTTGATGCGTTTGCGCGGGAGTTGAGGGCGGATGCGCAGAGAGTTTTATATGCTAAATTTGAGAAGATAAGGGATAATTTCCGCAAAAGTTTGGATAGGTGCCCTGAGAGCGCCCGGCAGAGAGAGATGCAGGAAATCGGGATTTTGTTTACTTATAATACGAATGCAATTGAAGGGTCAACTATTACTCTTTCTGAGACCAGGGGTATTGTTGTTGATAAGGTTGCGCCTAATAGGGCGCTGATGGATGTTGTGGAGACTGATGCGCATTTTGATGTGTTTTTGGGTATGCTTAATAAGTGTGAGAGGATTTCTGTTGAGTTGTTGTTGAGGTGGCATAAGGATATTTTCGGGAAAACCAAAGAGGATATTGCGGGTAAGTTTCGGGATTATCTTGTTAGGGTTGGTGCTTATAATGCTCCTGACTGGCAGGATGTTTGCGGACTTATGGATGAGCTTGTCGGGTTTGTTGGCAAGGGGGGGATGAATCCTGTGGCGCTGGCTGCAAGGGCGCATTACCGGTTTGAAAAGATTCATCCGTTCGGGGATGGGAATGGGCGGGTCGGGAGGCTTTTGATGAATCATATTCTTTGGCATGATGGGTATCCTATGCTGGTTATTGAGTATGTGAAGAGGAAGTCTTATTATCGGGCGCTTGAGAAGGATGAGGATGGTTTTGTGAAGTATTTTTTTCGGAGGTATTTGAGTGCGCATGGGGGATGTATGGTTGAATAGACGTTTCTTGGTAATTGATGGGTGCTATCTGGCGTGGTTATTGCTTGATGATTCCTTTTGTTCTTCTTTTTGGCATTTTGCGCGAAATGAAAGCCAACAATTACTCGAATCTTTCTGCGATTTCGATTTTTTTTGTTAAATAATCAATGCTATCAACATGGACTTCACATACTATATTGCTGATTAATTCGAACATCTTTTTTGCTTTAATGGTTTCTTTTTCGGAATATGGACCTTTAGTTCTAGTTTTATACTTCTCTATGGTGTCTTTTAAATTGTTTTGAGTGCGAGCTACAAATACTTCTAAATAAGCTTTAAGAGTTAGACCATACTCTCCATCAAAAACGTGATCAAGTTCTTCCATTGTGAACAAAACTTCTGGTGTAATTTCGCAATTTTTAATCTTGTCATATAATTTGGGGTGTTTTCTACGAATCGACAACATGAAGCACAACAATTCCGGTAATAAATATTGATCTTTTTTTGTTAGTTTGACGACAATGGTTAATTGAGATATTATTTGTTCAATATCTCTGAGGCTAAAATTGAATGATGAAAATAGTTCCAGACATATCTTTTCTATTGTCTCTTTGTCATATTGTAATGTTCGGTATTTTTTACGCACTTCAAAGAAAGGCTTAACATTATGTCTTTCTAGAGTAAATTGGACAAATGTTTTTATGTCTGGTTTTGGTAAATGGTAGTCAAGATCTATAAATCTACTTAGGTAACCATTTGTGTCCATTCCTTTTCCATACAATGTTTCAATTGAATAACCAATTTGTTTTTTATCAATACCTAATACAAAAATTAGATTTTTTGTTGAAAATAAATGTTTTGCTTTTTCAAGTACTTGAATAGCATAGTTGGGTCTACAACGGTCCAATTCATCTATGATAAAAACCAATGGCTTATTTGGGTCATCGTTGTTTATTTCAGTAGTAAATTTTTGTAAGTTTTCCCTAAACTTATTTAGTGATTTTTTTGAATTTTCGTATTGTTCAAATTGTTCTTTTGCGGTTTCCTCAGCAATTCTAGAAATTGTATCTTCAGTTAATTGTGATAAATCCAATACGCCGTATGTTGCAAGTTTTACTGTAGCAGGTATTGTTTTTTTAAGGAGAGAAATGCCAAATTCTTCTGCCTTTTGCAGATGTTTTTGGGCTTTTCTTAGTTTGCTTTCGCTTAGGTCAAATTCTGTCAAATTCAGTTCAATCTCTTTAATTAATGCAATTAATCCATCATCGTTAAAATCGGTCTCCCAAGCGTTAAAATAAAGTGTATGAAATCCTTGTTCCTTTAGATAGCATTTCCACATTTTAAGAAATGTTGTTTTTCCACTACCCCACGGCGAGTCGACAGCGATAACGTAAGGTTCGTCTAATGTGGATATAAATTGGGTTAATATTTCAGCGCTTTCTTTTCTGTTTAGGGCATCATGTTTAAATGGATCATCTTCTTCAATTTGTAATTGTGATAATTTTATGTGCATAGTCATAACTTTTTGTTGTTACGGGCATGGGTTTTCGAAAGAGGTTTCACAATTGTATTCACTAATTTCATATCCACAATTATAGTATATTTTCATATTTAGTATATGCCTCTCATTAGGTTTTAATGTACCTATAAGTTGATCTTTACCTACGATAACAGTTCCGCTTTTATCTTTAATTATGCAATTTATCTTTGTATCGAGAGCCACGTATCTACCTCTGTTGATGATTTCTCCTTTGACAAGAGTGTGACAATATTTTAGGGTTCCAAATAAATGGGTTTTTTCATGTAAAGTAGAAACCATATTTTCTTGGACTACCTCTGGGCATTTACCTTGAATTTGTAGAGTCCAATCACTTATGGAATTTACAACTTTACCCGTGAGAGGGATAATTCCAGATCCTGATAGGAGTGTAACGCTCAATATTACGGTTATCCCAATCACTATTGTTATATTTATATTGACCATGGCGTTAGTTTATTGGTGAGAAATAAAAATGTATCTTGTATATATTCTTTTCTATGCTTTTGATTCAATTCAGTTTGGAAAGCGCTTGCACCCTCTTCACCATGTTAGGATGGGTGCTCATCATTTCCATGAACTTGTCTGCGCCTTTGATCTTTACTTTCTTGGTTCTTACGCGCAGAAGTTCGGAATCGTCAATTGAGCCGCTGCCGTCTACGTCCAGTTCTTTTAGTTCGCGGAATTCGCGCATTGCGCGCGAGGGGTCGTTTGCGAAGAAGGCTTTCATGCCTTCAGTCTGTTTTAGGGTGTCTTTCGGGACTTTTGCGCTGCCGTAGACTAATTTGAAGAGGGCTGATGCCATGACGCTTGGGCGGCTGCCTAGTTTTACGCTGCCCTGATCTGCTGCGTATTCTCTGATTCTTGATGCGTACAGGACCAGGAGATTTGTCAGGAAGTAGATTCCGAATGCGGCTATTCCAATTGCGAAGTTGCTGTTGCCTTCGCGGTCTCTTGAGAACATGAAGTTCCATGCCATGTACCATGCGATTGTGGGGACTATGCTTATCAGGGTGATGACCAGTACGTCTTTGTTCTTTATGTGGGATATCTCGTGGCCCAAGACTGCTTTTAGCTCTTCTTTTGTGAGGAGGTTTCTAATCTGTTCTGTTATGCATACTCTTGCGTCTTTGGTCCATCGACCGAAGGCAAATGCGTTTGGGATTGCCATCTTTGAGATGCCTATTCTTGGTTTTGGTATGCCGGCTTTTCTTGATAGTTCGGCGACCATTCTATGGAGTTCTGGTTCTTCCTGTTCTGTTACATAGTGGACGCGCATTGACCAGTCCACTATTTTCGGGCCTATCATGTACTGGACTAGCATCATTACTGTTGCAAGGATGCCGTAGAACATGAAGTTGCCTACTCCCATGTATGTGCCTGCGACGACGAACAGGGAGTAGATTATTGCGAAGAAAGCACCCATTACAAGATACATTTTAACTTGAAGCCACATTGGTGTCACCGATGTATATAATGGAGTATATCTTTTTAAACTTAATAGTATTGGGGTCTAATAATGGTGTATGCTTGATATGAAGAGAGTCCGGGCGCTTCTTTGCGTGTCACGGGATGTGATTCTTGATTGCGCGCAGAAGAATGGCGCTATTATTGCTGCTAATCCCAAGCACGCGGCTTATCCAAAGGATGCTAAGAATTACCGGTATGTCTGGCCTCGTGATGCGTCGTTTGCATGTGTTGCGCTTGATTTGCTTGATGGTGGTTGCGCAAATGGGTCTTCGCAGGTTCAGGAGAGGTTTTTTAAGTGGTGCGAGAGGGCTGAGGGTTTTAAGAGGTATGGCTTGTTTTTTGAGAAATATTATGTTAATGGTAAGAAGGCGCTTCGCGGCTTTCAGCCGGATCAGAATGGGGCGGTGCTTTTTGCGGTATATCATCATGTGCGTGCGCGCGGGGTTGCTGTAGATGAATTTCGCGCTCTTGTTGAGAAAGCTGCCGATGGGCTTTGCCGGGTGTGGGATAAGGATCAATTCACGAGGGTTTCTAATGATTTGTGGGAGGAGAGGTTTTGTTTTCCGGATTACCGGGAGAATTTTACTTATTCGCTTGCGGCGTGCATTCGCGGGCTTAAGTGTGCGCATGAGATGATTCCTTGCGAAAAATGGGTGCGTGTTGCTTCTGAGATGGAGTCTGTTTTGTGCGGGCATTTCCAAGATAAATCGCGCTTGTACAGGTCGTTTGGGGATATTAATGATGAGAGGATTGATGCATCTTTGCTTGGGGTTGTTTATCCTTTTGGGGTTTATGAGCCAGAGGATAAGGTTGTGAAGAATACGGTGCGGGAGATTGTTGATAGTCTTTGTGTTGATGAGGGCATCATGAGGTATGAGGCGGATGAGTATGACGGGTGGATGTACGGAGGGCATGTGCATCGGAAGAAGGGCGCGGGAACATGGCCGCTTTTGAGTTTCTGGCTTTCTGTTTATTATTCGAGGGTGGGGGATGTTCGCGCGGCAGAGAAGTGTATTTGTTCTGTTCTTGACAGGGTTGATGGCTCTTATTTTCCTGAGCAGTTGTTTACTAATTCTTTTCAGAAGGCGGTTACGCCGCTTTCGTGGAGCCATTGTATGTTTGTGATTGCGGTTTGTGAGTTGATGAAGGTGAAGAAGCAGGAGTTTTAGTTTGGCATATTTTCAAGAATTCTGTCGAGGATTAGGCCTGCTAGTTCTTTTTTTGGTGCTTTTTTTGTTTCGGTCAGTTTGCCTTGTTTGTTGATTATTATTATCTTGTTTTCGTCTGTTGCGAAGCCGCAGCCAGCTAATGAGACGTCGTTTGCTACTATCATGTCTGCGCGTGAGATTTTTAGTTTATCTTTTGCTCTTTTTATGAGTGTGTCTTTTGAGACTGAGTATTCTGCTTTGAATCCTACCAGGAAGATGTCTTTTTTCAGGGCTCTTATCTTGTCGAGGATTTTTATTGTGGGTTTCAGGGATAAGGTGACTTTGTTTTTTGTTGA
>DAOVYR010000115.1 GCA_030635525.1 Candidatus Nanohalarchaeota archaeon
GGAACAAACAAGACCTCTTTTTCTTTTAGAGAATTTACAACCTCTACAGCATTTGCCGAAGTGCAGCAGATATCAGACACTGCCTTGACATCTGTACTGGTATTTACATAACAGACCACTGCAGCATCCGGATATTCCTTCTTCTTTTCGAGGATTTCAGAAGCAGTCGCCATCCCTGCCATGGGGCATCTTGCCTCTGTCCTGGGGTGCAGCACAATTTTGTCCGGACTGAGAACTTTTGCGCATTCAGCCATAAAATCAACACCGCAAAAAACAATGATGTCTGCATCTGTGCCTGCGCTCTTCCTGCTTAAATCCAGTGAATCGCCGATGTAGTCTGCAATCTCATAGATGTCTGAGGTTATGTAATTATGCACAAGAATGACTGCATTCTTCTCTTTTTTCAATTGCCTGATTTTCTCTATAAGCTCTTTATTGGTCATCATTTTTATCCTGCTCAATCTTTTTTTAAAGAATTCTCCTGCGCTTTTGGATTCAGACATATCTTCTCTGTCTTTTCAAGTTCACTTTTGATGCGCTCATGCTTTTTAGATACATCATCAGGGACAGGCAATCCCTTTTTCGTCAGGTAGTCATATATTGCCTCAACAAGCGCATCTGTCGCAAGAAGCGAGCAATGCAGCTTAACAGCGGGCAGTCCTCCAAGCGAATCTGATATATCCTGCTTTGTCATATTAAGCGCCTCAACGATAGTCTTTCCCTTCGCAAGTTCTGTTGCCATCGAAGAGGTGGCAATTGCTGCTGCGCATCCCATTGTCTTAAACTTAATATCCTCAATAATGTCTTCCCTGTTTTCATTCTTCCCGACCTTGATATATATCCACATGATATCCCCGCAGATAAAATTACCTACTTTCCCGATACCGTCTGCATCTTCAATAACACCAATGTTACGGGGATTTGAAAAATGTTCCATGACCTCTTTACTGTACATCCATACCACCAACCGGACTCATCTTTCGCAAAAGCCCAACCTCTTTTTTCAACATATCAACTGTATGTTCAATATCTTCTGCCGTATTTTCTTTCCCGACACTGAAGCGCAGACTGCTGTGCGCATCTTCATGAGAAAGTCCCATTGCCATAAGCACATGAGACGGCTCAAGCGTATGAGAAGAGCACGCACTCCCGGTAGAGCACGCAATGCCATGCATATCAAGCCTCAAAAGCAATGATTCTCCTTCAATGCCGCTGAATGAGAAAGTTGCGTTATTGCAAAGCCTATGTGCAGGATGCCCTCTCAGGCTGCTGTCCGCTATTTCAGAAAGCACGCGCGTTATCAAAATGTCTCTGAATTCTGTCATCTGCACCACATCACTCTTGCATGCAATCTCAACTGCCTTTGCAAAGCCGACAATTCCGGGAATATTCTCTGTCCCGGAGCGCAGATTCCTCTCATGACCGCCTCCATGCTGCCATGCATCAATCGTTGTGCCTTTCTTAATGTATAATGCTCCGACACCCTTTGGCCCGTAGATTTTATGCGCATTTATAGTGAGCATATCAAGATAGTCTTTTTCAACATCAATAGGCACCTTAGTAAATGACTGGCATGCATCTGTATGAAAATATACGCCTTTTTCCCTGCATATCTTGCCAATCTCTCTTATGGGTGCAATGGTCCCAACTTCATTATTCCCATGTATGACAGATACAGCCAGGGTGTCTTTTGTGATTGCCTGGCGGATATCATCCGGCCGGACCATCCCATTTTCATCGACCCCGAGATATGTTACCTTGAAACCCTGGGTCTCAAGCCACCTGCACGAATTAAGCACACAATCATGCTCAACCCTTGTCGTGATGATATGCCTGCCTTTATCCCTGTTAGAAAAAGCAACACCTTTCAGCGCGAAATTATTAGATTCCGTTCCGCCGGATGTAAAAACAATCTCTGAAGGGTGTGCGTTTATCTTGTCTGCAATAATTTGCCTTGATTTCTCAAGCGCCTCTTTTGCCTCTTGGCCTATGCGATGGATAGACGACGCATTACCGAACCGTTCACATAGATATGGCTGCATAGCTTTCAGAACCCGATCATCAACTGGCGTGGTAGCAGCATGGTCCAGATATATCCTTTTCATTTACTCACCCTCCATACACACCCGGCACCCGTCCGGCAGCGCACCATGCGTCTTATGCAATTCGCAGAGCGCACCATGATTCCTGATATGTTTGCATATTGAGCATATCTTCTCAACCATCAGGGAATCATCTTCTGCCTTGCAGATATCCCTGATAGAGGTTTCAATCTCGGCATTGATCTTTTCATCAAACTTCATCTCATGCCCTCTTTTGGACTTCAGGTACTGCGAAACAGCAGACTCTGTCAGCCCTAGTTTTTTTGCAGCGTCTCTCTGCGTCAGTTTTAGGTCTTCTACTAGCGAGCGCGCAAGTTCCCGCCTGATATTGGGCAGGAGATACCATACAATCAATTCACAGGGGAGTTTCATATATTATCACAAATATAACATATTATTTTATGGTCATTGCAGTCATAACTGCTCTAATGGAGATAACTTAACAATCGTTAAGTAATTTTTTAAAGCTTGTGATGGTCTTGTTTAGAATGCGCTCAAAACCCCAAAGATGCGCGCCCATCAGGGAAAAAATATTGTAAAAACAAATGCGCATAAAATGGCCATATACTGCGTGGAGAATTGATATAGACTCATCACAGGCTTCTTTTTCATCCAACAAAAAGAATCATATAAGAACATATAGTATCTAAAATACTCTTGACACCAGAAGAATAACATAGAGATAAAATCCACAATAAAGTGGCTGGAAGAGATTGATGAAAAATCATGAAAATTTTGGTTAAATTGAGGTGTTTTCAAGCTTTTTCATTGTCGGATCATACTTTATACACAATGAAAAAAGGGGATTGGTTGAGCAAAAGATGAATAACTACTGTGAGGCGTATGATTATGGAAAAAGATATCATCAGAAGATTGACAAAAACATTTGAAGAGTCAGCATATCAGGAGGAAGACGTAGAGTATTGGCTTGCAAGAGATTTGCAGGAATTGCTGGAATATTCAGAATGGAGAAATTTTGTAAAAGTAATTGAAAAAGCAAAAGACGCCTGCAAGAACTCAAAACAAGCAGTATCCGACCATTTTGTTGACGTCAGCAAAATGGTTCGTCTCGGTTCCGGGAGTGAAAGAAAAATAGACGATTTAATGCTTACAAGGTATGCTTGTTATTTAATCGCCCAAAATGGGGATACAAGAAAAGAAATAATCGCTTTTGCGCAGAGCTATTTTGCCATACAGACACGAAAGCAGGAACTTATAGAGGAAAGGATACAGCTTGTAGAAAGAATGAATGCAAGAGAAAAATTAATTGAGACCGAGACAGAACTATCAAAAAACATTTATGAAAGAGGCGTTGATAACCAGGGATTTGCAAGAATCAGAAGTAAAGGAGATCATGCGTTATTCGGTGGGAATAGCACTCTTCAGATGAAGGGCAAACTAGGGATTTCAAAAAACAGGCCGTTGGCTGATTTCTTACCGACAATCACAATAAAAGCGAAAGATTTAGCAACAGAGATCACAAATTTTAATGTGAAAGAAAAGGACATGCAGGGAGAATGTCCGATTACAAACGAACATGTGAAGAACAATATGGATGTTCGTGGTCTGCTTGCAAAAAGCGGAATAAAACCAGAGAATCTTCCAGCGGAAGAAGACATCAATAAACTGCAAAGAAGAGTAAGATCAGAAGATAGAAAATTATTGGCTGCCAAAAGCAAAGACCAAAGAGAAAAATGATTGCGCAAGTATTGATATTGTAAAAACTCAATTTAAATCTTTTCTTAAACAGTGAGTCCCAGAATATTTTTTTCTTGCCATACTTCCATCGGTAAATAGGTCTTCTCCATCACACAAAAAGAATCATATAAAAACATATAGCATCTAAAAATAACACATGGCATCAACTGCTGACAAAATACAGGAAATAATAGACGAGATAGCAAAAACACCGTCAAACAAGGCAACGCAGGGTCACCTCGGCAAGCTCAAGGCAAGGCTGGCAAAATTTGAAGAGCAAAAAGACCTTGAAAAATCAAAAAAATCAGGCACTTCCGACCATGGATACTCTGTGCGAAAAACCGGCGACGCGACATGCGTCTTCATCGGCTTTCCATCTGTCGGCAAATCAACGCTTCTGAACAAGATAACGAATGCAGAATCGCGCGTAGGAGCATACGAATTCACAACGCTCACTGTGGTCCCGGGAATCCTTGACTACGAGGGTATAAAGATGCAGGTACTTGACATCCCAGGCATAATAGAGAATGCCGCCGCAGGAAAAGGGCGAGGGCGTGAGATACTGTCTGTCGCAAGAATAGCAAACATCGTAATAATCATGATAGATATAGCGCGGCCACACTGCCTTGAAATACTGAAAAAAGAGCTATATAAAATCGGGCTTCGCCTCAACCAGTCCCCTCCTGACGTCGACATCAAAAAAAAAGACCGCGGAGGAATCATACTTCGCACAACAGTAAAGCAGGACCTTTCAAAAGAGACAATAAAAGGCATCCTGAACGAATCCGGGATAATAAACGCAGACATAATACTCCGAGAGAAAATGACGATAGACCGCCTTATTGACTCAGTATCAAGAAACCGGGTATATGTGCCTCTGCTTGTGGTA